>NZ_JBHWUU010000104.1:0-29965 GCF_042737375.1 Streptomyces sp. NPDC060000 | reverse complement strand
CCCGCACCGCGGTCGCTCGCTCGCCCTCGTCAGCCCCCCGAGCGCGCCAGCGCCTGTTCCAGTACGACGAGCAGGGCGTCGCGTACCGAGCCGCGCTCGCGGGCGTCGAAGACGAGCAGCGGAACCCCTTCGGACACGTCGAGGGCCCAGCGGACCTCGTCCAGCGTGTGCGCGATCCGGCCGTCGAAGGCGTTGACGGCGACGGCGAACGGGATCTGCTTGTGCTCGAAGTAGTCGACGGCGGCGTAACAGTCGTCGAGACGGCGGGTGTCCACGATGACGAGCCCGCCCACCGCGCCCTCCACGATGTCGTCCCACATGAACCCGAACCGCTCCTGCCCGGGCGTGCCGAACAGATACAGCTTCAGTGTCGGGTCGATGGTGATGCAGCCGAAGTCCATCGCGACCGTGGTCGTGGTCTTGCGCGGGGTGTGGCTGAGGTCGTCCACGCCCGCCGCGACCTCGGTGATCGCCGCCTCGGTGGTCAGCGGCTCGATCTCGGAGATCGAGCCGACGGCAGTGGTCTTGCCCACGCCGAAGCCGCCGGCGATCACCAGTTTCACCGGCAACGGCGGCCGTACGGCGGCCTGCCCGGCCGAGGTGCGGA
Source organism: Streptomyces sp. NPDC060000 (assembly GCF_042737375.1). NCBI lineage: Bacteria > Bacillati > Actinomycetota > Actinomycetes > Kitasatosporales > Streptomycetaceae > Streptomyces > Streptomyces sp. NPDC060000. The sequence goes on along the minus strand of NZ_JBHWUU010000104.1, from coordinate 29,358 downwards.
CCAGCGGTTCAGTCGGTGTCACGGAGTACCCCCCGGGAGTCGGGGATGGCCCGCAGGCCATCGATAACCCTGCGCAGAACGGATGCGTCGTGGGTGACGCCGGAGTCGGGCACGTGCACCGACAGCTGCCCCGCCGTCCGGAGGTCCTCGGCGAGGACCCGCACCACGTTCAGGTGCAGCCGCAGCCTGGCCGCGATCTCCGCGATGGACTGCGGCACGCGGCAGGCGGCGACGATGTCGTGCTGTTCGAAGGAGAGCCGGTCGAGCGCGTCGAGCCCGCCGGTGGTGGCCACCAGCTGGGTCTCCACGGGCATCGTCCGGCCGGACGACGCCTCGCCCGCGGCGCCCGCCACCCGGCCGGCGGTGACCAGGAAGGGCCGGACGGCGGGTGCGGGGCCGACGGGGGCGGCGCCGTCCTCGCCGGCCCCGCGCGGTGTGCGGCCGTCCGCCATCGGTGTTCGCTCTCTCTACGGTGGCACGCGCTCAGCGCGTACGCGTGACGCCGACGCTGTTCTTCAGTTCCAGGACCAGTTGCGGACTCAGCGCGGTGCCTGCGCGGTTGGCGAACACCGTCATCTCGTAGGCGATGTTGCCCAGCTTGGCCTCCTTGTCGGTGACCACGCCGAGTACGGCGCCGCTACCGATCGCGGAGACCAGGACGTGGCCGCCCTCCAGGTCGATGATGACCTTGTTCAGGCCGCCCAGGCCGTAGTTCCCGGAGGCGCCCGCGGCCAGGCTGGTGATGCCCGAGACGATCGCGGCCAGCCGTTCGGAGTCGGCGTGCTCGCGCAGCTCCGACACCGCGATCAGCAGGCCGTCCGAGGACACCGCGATGGCGTCCACGACCCCTGCGGTCTCGGTGGCGAAACGGTTGAGCAGCCAGGTGAAGTCGGCTGCGGCGGCCCGCAGGTCGGTCGGCTTGGCGTCTCCGGCGGGAGTCTCACCTGTCGACGTGCTCACTGCTCGGCTCCTTCCGGAAGGTGGTTCTGGTGGTTCTGGTGGTGCGGGGTGTCCCGGACGTTGATCGGGTCGGTGATCGGCTCGGTGATCGGGTCGGTCCGGTCGGTCCGGTCGGTCCGGTCGGTCCGGTCGGTCCGGTCGGACGGGTCGGACGGCACTGTCCGGTCGGTCCGGTCGGACTGGTCGTCGGGACGGTGGCCGGGCCGGTGGTCGTTCCGGCGGGCGACCGGGTCTTCGGTGGGGCGAGGGTGTTCGCCGGTGTCGCGGTGCGCACGCGCCACGGCCGCCTCGAACTCCTCCAGCGAATCGCGCACGGCGTCCGCGTCGGCGGGGCGGGCGGGCTGCCGTGCGGCCTGCTGGGCGGTGGCGTCGGCGGTCGTGCGCAGCGTCGCCCCGCGCACCCGCCGACGCAGGGGACGTGAGCCGTCGGGACCGACGGCGAACGCGTCGGCCCCGGCCCGGGCGGGGAGGGGACCAGCGGCACGGCCGGACGGGGACGGTTCGGCGCCCTGGCCGGCGGCGACCCGCTCCGTCCCGCGGCCGGAGTCAGCGGGACCGCCCGCGGTACGCACGGAGCCGTTCTCGGAGCCTGACGCCAGGGCCTGCGGCGCCGGCTCCGTGGCACGGGCGGGGGGCTGGGACCCGGCAGTGCGCGCGGGCGCCCGCTCCGTCGTTCCGGCGGCGTTCGTGTGCTCCGCCGGGCCGGCGGAGGTTGTGTGCTCCGCCGGGCCGGCGGGGGTCGCGTGTTCCGCCGTACGGGCGTGGGACCCGGTCTCGTCCTCCGCGCGGGTGTGGCGCGTCGGCTCGGAGGTGCGGGGCGCCGGGATCCCGGCACCGGCCGGGTGGACCCGGGACGCGGGCTCGGCCGTGGTCGTGGCGGTGTCACCCGTCGGGTCCTCGGGGCCGGCCGCCGAAGGCAGCGGGTCCTCGGTCACCGGTTCGCCGGGGGACGGGTCACGGCGCGGGACCCGGCGGGGGAGTGCGGTCGCCTCGTCCCCGGTCGTCGCCCAGGACGGAACCGTGGACGGGATCGAGGAGGACGGGGAGGGGCCGGCCGCGGGGGCCGACGGCGCGGCGAGCGCGGCGGCCGGGACAGCAGGTGCGCCGCTCGAGCCGAGCGTGGCGGCCGGTTCCAGCTCGCTCATCGTCAGGAGCAGGGTCGACGGGATCAGCACCTCGGCCGTCACACCGCCGCCCGGGGTGCGGGACAGGGTGACGTCGACGTCCCAGCGGCGCGCCAGCGCGCCGACCACGAACAGGCCGAGCACCTTCGTCGGGACGACGTCGAGGCGTTCGCGGCGCACGAGGCGGGAGTTCTCCTCGGCGAGGCGCTCGGCGCTCATGCCGAGACCGTGGTCGGCGACGGTGATGGACGCGCCGTCGTGGTCGGTGCCGACCACCACCTCCACGGGGCTGCCCTCGGGCGAGAACGACACGGCGTTCTCGAGGAGTTCGGCGATCATCAGCGTCAGGTCGCCGATGATGTCGGGCTCCACCATGGTCTCGGTCGCGGCACGCAGCTGTACCCGCTGGAAGCCCTCGATCTGGCCCAGCGCGGCGCGTACGACGTTGGTGAGCTCGGTCGGCCCGGCGTCCAGAACGGTCTCGCGGATGCCGGCCAGCAGCATCAGGCTGTCGGCGTTGCGGCGCAGGCGGACCGCGATGTGGTCGATGGAGTAGAGGCGTTCCAGCAGCGCCGGGTCGGTCTCGCCACGTTCCACCGCGTCGATCAGCGCCAGTTGACGAGTCGTCAGATTACTGACGCGGCGACCGACGTTGCCGAACATCTCGGCGACGTTGCGCCGGCTGAGCACCTGGCGCTCCAGCAGCGCGGCCGCGGTGGTCTGCACGTTGTTGAAGGCCTCGGCGAGTTCACCGATCTCGTCGTCCGCGGTGACCGGCAGCTCACGCAGCCGCGGGGGTCCGGACTCCTCGGCGTCGTCGTCGGCGACGCGGGCGAGCTCGCGGCCCGCGACGTCGGCGACCTCCTGGGCGGCCCCCGTCAGCGCAAGCACCGGGCGCACCACGGAGCGGCGGACCAGGATCGAGAAGGCGATCCACAGGGCGAAGCAGAGCAGCGCCAGGCTCAGCAGCAGGCCAGCGCGCCACTGGGCGCTGGAGGCGGTGCCGTCGGCGCGGTCGGCGATCTGGTCGATGAGCGACGCGGTGATCTTCAGCCGGGTCGCGGCCTGCGCGCTGTAGTCGGGGTAGGAGGCGATGGCCGCCCGGAACGCCGTGCGGATCTCGGCCATGGACTCGGCCTGCAACGCGCTGGGATCCACGGCCAGTTCGGCGTAGTGCTGGCCGATCGAGGCCTGCGAGGCGTTGTGCTCGATGCCGCCGAACTCTTCGGACTGGGCGTCGCCGGCGAACCGGTCGAACCGCTCGGCCTGGTAGGTGAACAGCTCGTAGGAGCCGACCGCGCCGGTGAACTCGATGAGCGCGTTGCTGTCGCCGGTCCGCGCGGAGAACACGCCGGTCTCGAAGGCGCCGTGCGCGGCGTCGGCGCGCAGCAGCGAGTCGAGGAGGTTACCGGTGAACGTCGTCGCGAGGTCCGCGTTGCGGTCCAGGCCCAGGCCGTCGATGAGGCCGTCGGCCGCGCCCGAGTACGCCGGGTCGATGTTGTCGGCGGGCAGGTAACCCTGCTCGATGGTGGCCCGCAGGCCGGCCAGGCCCTGGACCTCCTTGAGAGCCTGCACCTCGGTGTCCGGCAGCCGGTCGCCGAAGGTGTCGACCACCTTCCGCACCTGCGCGTCCACGGTGGCCTGCGCCTGCCGGTAGCCGTCGGTGGAGGGGGTGCCGCCGTCGAAGGAGGCCTCGTGCCGCACGGAGAGCAGGATGGCCTGCTGGTGCTCGTCCTGGAGTTCGGCGACGAGCTGGGCGACCTGAGCGCTGTCACGGACCAGTTGGGCGGCGTCCTCCGCGCGGTTGGACTCCTGTACCAGGTCGACGATGAGGTACGTCAGCAGCAGGGCGATCACCGCCAGCGGGATACCGACGAGTACGTTCAGTTTGCGCTGGAAGGGCCACCGGTCGGCGAATCCCCGCAGTCCCCCGCGCGGGGACATCGGTGCCGAGGGCGAGGGTGCCGGCCGGGCGGACGCGTCCACCTCTTTCGTGGACACCGGGCCTCCTTCAAGAAGGTGTTGCAAGCGTGCAAGGGGGGTTCGCATGCATGCCGACTTCTGCACACACGTGTCCGAATGTGAATGATACGGAAGCGGCCCCCGCACACCGCTGTGGTCGGCGCCGACTGCTGTGGCGGACGCCAACTCCGGCGAGACTATCCCCTATTCGAACGGTCGAGCGCGTCGCCCTACGTCAAGAATCCATTACGAAGAGATGTACAGATCCCTTGCCGGGACCTCCCGGGAGGTACACAGGTGATCTCCTGATCCATGCGCAAGTGATCTCCGATCCGTGTGCAAGTGATCACGGATCGAAGCCAATCGGTGACCCGGCTGCTCTTGACTGATCAAGAAGCGGGTGGATTGGATCAGGCCAGAGTGTTTGAGTTCTCATCAACCCCCCAGCCCGGAACGGGAACCGTGACTACCAACGCCCACAGCAGCAGGTCCCTCAGGAACCACCCAGGTGCGGCGGCCGTCGCCCTCGCGGCGGTGACGATCCTGCTGGCGGGATGTTCTTCCTCGTCCGACGACACCTCCGACCCGCTCGCCGGCGACAAGGCGGCCGGTGACACCGTGGTCGTCGGCTCCAACAACTTCGCCGAAAGCATCCTGATCGCCGACATCTACGGCGAGGCTCTGAAGGCCAAGGGCGTCAAGGTGTCCTACAAGCCCAACATCGGCAGCCGTGAGACCACGTACGGCCTGCTCAAGAACGGTTCCATCACCGTTCTGCCGGAGTACAACGGCTCGCTGCTGGCCTACCTGGACGCGAAGGCCGAGCAGACCTCGCTGGCGAGCGTGAACGCCGCGGCGAAGGCCAAGCTCGACTCCAAGCTGACGCTGCTGGAGTCGTCGCCGGCCGAGGACAAGGACTCCGTCACGCTCAACGCGGCGACCGCGGACAAGTACGACCTCACCGCGACGTCCACGCTCGCCGACCTCAAGGACATCGCGCCGAAGCTGGTCCTCGGCGGATCGCCCGAGTTCCAGACCCGCCAGCAGGGCCTCCTCGGCCTGGACTCGGTGTACGGGCTGAAGTTCAAGTCCTTCAAGGCCCTGGACGCGGGCGGCCCGCTGACCCAGGCCGCGCTGAAGAAGGACACCGTGCAGGCCGCGGACATCTTCACCACGGACCCGACCATCACCAAGGAGAAGTTCGTCGTCCTCCAGGACCCGAAGAACCTCTTCGGATTCGCGAACGTGACCCCACTGGTCTACAAGAGCGGGCTCTCGCAGGAGGGCGTCGACGCGCTCAACGCCGTCTCCGCCAAGCTCGACACGAAGGCCCTGCTCGAGCTGGACTCCCAGGTGCAGCTGGAGAGCAAGGACCCGCTCGACGTCGCCAAGGCCTGGCTGAAGTCGGCCGGCCTGGGCTGACGTTCCATCGGATCCCGTGAACCGTTGGGCACAACAGCAAACGGAGCGACCGGCGTCTCCCCGCACCATGGGGAAGCCCGGGTCGTCCTGAACGGAACCACCCCCACCGTCGGCGGGCTGATCGCGCTCGTCGACGGTGCGGCCGTGCCCACCGTGGCCCCCGAGGCGCGTGAGCGGGCCGTACGGTCCTGGCACACCGGGCGGCGGCTCGCCGCCGCCGGACGGCTGTACGGCCGCGGCATCGGCGTCGGCGCCCAGCGTTCGGTGCCGGTCGAGGAGGGTGACGAGGCCGCGCACGGCCTGTGTCTGCGCGCAGCCACGCGGGCGGCGCGGGCGGGCTGGTCCCCGCACGCCAGGTCCGCGCCATGCTCGCGGTGCGCGCCAACCAACTCCTCGCCGGCGGCTCCGGCATCCAGCCCGCCCTCGTCGACGCCCTCACCGACGCTCTCCGTCTGGGCCTTCACCCGGCCGTCAACGAGTCCACGGCAGCGCCCTGGACGCCGCGAACCTCGCCCTGCTGCAGACCGCGCAGCTCTCCGCCGCCCGCCAGACCTTGCGGGCGACGGACGCCTACGTCACCGCCGTCGCCTGTGAACTCGTGGCCGCCATGCGGGTCTTGAGGATGCGCCCGGAACGGGCGGGGTCGCCGGCGCCACCGGCCGACGTCCTCGCCGCGGCGACGGCCGTCCTCCCCGCGGGCACGGAGGACCGTCCGCTCACCGGCGACGTGACCGCGGCGGTCGAACCGCTGCCGCGCCCGGCCGGGTTGTGAGCGGACGCCCGCCGTGACGAGCCCCGCTCAGTAGCCCACCCAGAACGTCGCGTCCTGCTTCTCGCTCGCCGTCGAGACCGGGTCGATGCGCAGTACGTAGTTCGAGTGCCGGATGTAGCGCGTCGGGTTGTTGTACGAGCGGAACGAGGCCCACGCGGAGTCCGCCAGACCCGCCGTGCGGTAGAACGTCGCGTCACCGGCGAACGTCGAGGTGCCGTCGTTGACGTCGAGCTGGAGCTGGTAGTTGTAGTGCCTCAGGTACCGGGTCGGGTAGTTCACCGACTGGAAGGAGACCCCGGAGCTGTCGGCCAGGCCGGGGACGAGCTTCCACTCCGCGTCGGTGTACAGGTCGAAGGGGTACGTGTCGATGCGGCCGACGTAGTTGGCGTGGCGGACGTACCGGTCCGGGTAGTTGTAGGACTTGAGCCGGTTCCAGGCGGGTGCGCCCCACTTGGCGACGAGATTGCTGTACTGGGTTCCGGTGATCGTCGTGATGCCGCAGTGCTTGGAGTTCACCGGCTGGGTGTACGTCTTCTGGTCGAGCGCGGTCCAGGTGCCCGCCGACAGGTCGGTGGACTGCCAGGCGTAGAAGACGCCGTTGGGGGTGTACGTGTCTCCCCAGAGCCACCAGGTGCCGGAGGTCAGCGACTTGACGAGGGTCGGCGCCTCGGTGCCGCCGTGCGCAACTCCCGTGTTGAAGACCGTGAAGCTGCCGGGGTCGAGGGAGCTGGACCGCGCGCCCACCAGCGTCTGGTCCTTCTTGAAGTAGAGGTAGTTGACGCCGTTCACGCCCACGGCCATGTCGCCGTCGATCACGTCGTAGCCGGGGTCGAAGAAGACCTGGGGCGCCGAGGCGGTGACGAAGTCGGTCGTGTAGTTGACCATGATCACGTTGTGGCCGCTGTCGTTCACGGCGGAGTAGATGAGCGCGTACTGTCCCCGGCCCGCGTCCCAGAACGCCTCCGGTGCCCAGCAGTGGGTGTTCATGTCGTGCAGCTTCAGCCGGTGGTAGCCGGTGAAGGTGCGCAGGTCGGTCGAGGTCCACACGTGCACGTACTGGCTGACGTAACTCCAGTCGGTGCCCTTGAGATCGGTGGCGAGCACCACGAAGGTGCCGTCCTGCTTGCGCAGGATGAACGGGTCACGCAGCCCCAGCGCGCCCTCGGTGGGCGTGACCACGGGGTTGTTCTGGTTCAGCGGCATCCACTGCAACCCGTCCGTGCTGACGGCCAGGTGGAGGCCGTAGTCGGAGCCGGCGCCGAGGCTGGTCGTTTCGGTGAAGTAGCTCATCACGTACGCCGAGTCGGCCGCGTGGGCGGACGGGGTGCCGAGGGTGAGAGCCAGGGGGACGGAGGCGGCCGCGCCCAGGAAGAGGCGGCGGGACGGGTTGGGGGTCATGTGCGCTCCAGGGTATGCGGGGTGCCCTTTGGTACCGACCGGTTGTGCCCTTTGCCACCGACCGGTGGTTCGAAATGTCGAACTCGGTTCGGTGAATCGGTCAGAAAGTAGGGGCGCGGGGGGAACAGGTCAATCACTGGGACACGCTTGGCGGTTTTCCGCCTTGTACCTGTGCGCGGCCCATGGAAATTCCGGCGATCCCGCCGACGGGCCGGGCTAGTCTCGGCGACCGTGAACAGGAGACGGCGCAAGAAACTGACGAAGCGTCTGATAGCGGCGGCGATGTGCGGGGGAGGCCCTCGGGTCGATCTGCTGCTGCGGGCCGGCGCCGACCCCGCGGCCGCCGACGCCGACGGAACAACCCCGTTGTACGCGGCCTGCGTTCAGGGGGACGCCGACACCGCGCGCCGACTGCTCGCGGCCGGTGCGCCGCCCGACGCCGAGAGCGCGGGCCCGGGCGCCGAGGGAACACCCCTGTGCGCGGCCGCCTGCTGGGGCCACACCGACACGGTCCGCACCCTCCTCGCCCACGGCGCCGACCCCGACCTCCGCGAGGACCAGGGCACCGGCCGGACGCCGCTCGAGTGGGCGGCCGCGGGACCGTACCCGCAGACGGTAGCCGTACTGCGGGCAGCGGGCGCCCGCCGACCCCTCAGCGGGCCGGGCTCGGACGGAGTTCGACGTCCTCGATCAGCCGGTCGATCAGAGCGATCAGTACGTCCCGGCACGACTCCCGCTCCCGCGCGTCGCACAGCAGCACCGGAACACGGGCCGGCAACGCCAGCGACTCCTTGATCTCCTCCGTCGGATACGGGTGCAAGCCGTCGAAGCCGTTCACCGCGACGACGAAGGGGATGCCCCGGCGCTCGAAGAAGTCGATCGCGGCGAAGCTGCACTCCGGGCGTCGCACGTCGAGGAGCACCACCGCCCCCAGGGCGCCGATCGCCAGGTCGTTCCACATGAACCAGAACCGCTGCTGGCCCGGGGTGCCGAAGAGATACAGCACCAGGTCGTCGCCGATGGTGATCCGCCCGAAGTCGAGCGCCACGGTGGTGGACCGTTTCTCCTCGATGCCCTTCAGGTCGTCCACGTCCAGCCCGGCGACGGTCAGCGGCTCCTCCGTGCGCAGCGGCGCGATCTCGCTGACCGCGCCGACCATCGTGGTCTTGCCGACGCCGAAGCCGCCGGCGACGAGGATCTTCACCGTGTCGGGTGCCGCCGCCGGCTCGGTGCTGAGGGCGGTGGAAGCGGTGGAATCAGATCCGGCCAAGGCCGTCCCTCACTTTCTCCAGCAGATCGAGATCCGGGGTGCCGGTGACGGGCCGGGGCGGCCGGGCCGTGATCAGGCCCGCCTCCAGCAGATCGCAGAGCATGATGACGACCACGCTCACCGGCAGGTCCAGATGGGCCGCGACCTCCGCCACGGCGAGCGGCCGGGCGCACAGCCGCAGGATCCGGGTCTGCTCCGGCTGCGGCCGTGCGGACCGCTCGGGCGGCGGGTCGACCGCGGTGACCGTCGTGATGAGCGTGAAGTCGGCACGGCTGGGCCGGGTCCGGCCACCGGTGAGGGTGAACGGCCTGACGAGTCGGCCCGCTTCGTCGCCTCCGCTCACCTCACCCGCCGTTGGTGCGGACGGCGGGACCGACATGGGCCCGCGGCGCCGCGCTGAGGTGCTCGCCGATCTTCTTCACCAGCATGTTCATCTGGTACGCCACCACGCCCACGTCCGCGTTCTTCCCCGCCAGCACGACGAGATGGGCTCCCGGGCCGGCCGAGGTGAGGATCAGATAACTGTTGGCCATCTCGATCAGTGCCTGGCGCACCGGGCCGCCGCGGAAGTCCATGCTGACGCCCTTGCTGAGGCTCATCAGGCCGGACGCGGTCGCCGCCAGCCGTTCGGCGTCCTCGCGCAGGAAACCGGTGGACTTGCTCACCACCAGACCGTCCTCGGAGAGTACGACGGCCTGGTTCACGTCGGCCACCCGGTCCACGAGACCGGTGAGCAGCTGGTCGAGCTGGGCGTTGGTGCCGGGGATGGAGCGTGTCATCGCGAAGTCCTTCATGAGCGGTCGGCGGGGGGTGTCGGGGTCTGGGAGGGGCCCGCGGTGGTGACCGGCGGCCAGGGGGCCTCCTCGGCGGGTGCTTCCGCAGGGTCGGTGCGCGGCCCGTCGGCGTCGGCGTGTGCTCGCAGCGTGCCGCGCTGGAAACCGGCGAGGGAAGAGGCCGCACGCTCCGCGGTGAAATCGTCCGGGAAACCGTCCTCCTCGCCGACGGGGGCGGAGTCCTCGCGCAGCTCGGTGGCCAGACTGGTCTGCGGAACCCTGCGGGGCAGCGGGGTGAGACCTTCGTGCCCAGCGGCCGCCCCCCGAGCCGGGGCCGGGACCGGAGCCGGGGCGGTGACAGTCGCCGCCCCGCCCTGCCGGACGCCCCCGTCCCCGTCCGCGGTGTCCGGCGTACCGGACCCGGCGGCTGGGCCAACGGCCGCACCCGCCGGGCCCGCTGTCGAGGGAGCGGCGGCCTGCGAGGTGCGCACCGAGCCGAGCCGGCTGAGTGATGGGTCCCACCCACCGGCGGAAGGGGCAGGCGGGGCGGACGCGGACGACGGGCTTCCCACCGCAACCGCGGCGCCCCGCGTCCTGCGGGAACCGCGGGAGGCACCGGAACCGCGCGAGTTGCCGGAAGTGCCGGGACCGCCGGAACCGCCGTCGCTCTCCCGCTCCGCGTCCGGCGCGTCCGGCGTCTTCGGCGCGTCCTGATCGGGTGACGGGAGGTCCGTCTCCGGGGAGGGGGAACCGGCGGTGTCCGGCTCGCCGGGATCACCGGCCGCCGGGGTCGCCGCGTCCGGGGCCTCGCGGACCACGATGTCGTGCGGGACCAGCACGATCGCCGTGGTCCCGCCGTAGGGCGACGAGCGCAGGGTGACGGCGATGCCGTGCCGGGTCGCGAGCCGGGCGATCACGAACATGCCCAGTCGCAGGTCGTCGGCGAGCGCCACCACGTCGAACTGCGGAGGGACCGCCAACTGTGCGTTGAACGAGGTGTAGTCCTCCTCGGACATGCCGAGGCCGCGGTCCTCGACCTCGATCGCCAGGCCCCTGGCCACCAGAGTGGCCCGTACCCCGACCGGGCTGGGCGCCGGCGAGTAGGACGTCGCGTTGTCGATGAGTTCGGCGAGCAGATGGATCACGTCCGCCACGGCGGGCGGGGCGATGTACACCTCCTCCTCGGTGTGCACCTCGGCCCGCCGGTACTCGGCGACCTCCCCGACGGCACTGCGCAGGATGTCGATCAGCGCCACCGGCTCCGTCCAGCTGCGCCCCGGCCGGCCGCCGCTGATGATGACGAGGTTCTCCTCGTAGCGGCGCAACTGGCTTGCCGTGGAGTCCAGTTCGTACAGGCCGTGCAGCACGTCCGGGTCCTGGTGCCGCCGCTCCAGTGCGTCGAGCTTGCTGAGCTGGAGGTTGACCAGGTTCTGGCTCTGCCGGGCGATGCCGAGGATGACCTTCTGGAAACCGCGCCGGGTGTCGGCGAGTTCGACCGCGGTGTGCACGGCGGTGCGCTGGGCGGTGTTGAACGCCTTCGCCACCTGGCCGAGTTCGTCGTCGCCGTAGTCCAGTGGAGGGGCCGCCGAGTCCACGTCGACGGTCTCGCCCCGGTCCAGCCGGGCCACGACGTCGGGGAGCCGTTCGTGTGCCAGGCTCAGCGTGGCCATCCGCAGCCCGTGCAGCCGCCGGGACAGCGAGCGGGTGATCCGCCAGGACACGCCGACGCACAGCAGCAGGGCGACGAGACCGCCGGCGCTCAGCGAGGCGGCCGTGATGAGCAGCTGACCCGCCTCGTCCGCGCTGCGCCGGAGCAGCGCCGTCGTCTGGAGCCGGATCAGGCCCGAGTACTGGTCGGAGACCTCGATGAGGGCGGCACGCCACTCCTTCTGCACGTCCGGCAACGCGACGTCACCGTTCTCGCTCTGTTTCGCCCGGGCCGCCAGCACCCTGTCCTCGACGGACTGCAGGATCTGCCACTGGTAACTCGTCAGGATCTTCTCGGTCTGCGCCTTCGCCGTGCCGGTGAGCGAGGGGACGATCTGGTCCTGCACGAGCCAGCGCCGGGTGTTCACCAACTGGGCGAAGGCGGCCCACGTCTTCTCGTCCATCCGCTTCCCGGGCCCGGCCAGCGTGAGCTGCAGATCCTCCTCGGAGACCAGTTCGGCCGCGTGCTCCAGGGCGACCAGGGGGCCGGCCTGGGAGGTGAGGTCGCCGTCGTCGACCTGGGAGAGCTCCTGGAAGGCGTGGATCTGGTCGTCGATGATCGAGGTGTACTGGTCCAGTGCCTGCGCGGCGGTGATGTCGGTGGGATCGTCCACCTGGCCCCGGTAGTACTCCAGGCTGCCCACGGAGGCGACGACCGAGTACAGCCGGTCCCTGACCCGGGCGGGCGCCTGCTGGATGTCGTCCGACCGGTCGACGAGCTTGGCGACCGCCGCGTCCGTCCTCTTGCGCTGGGCCTCCAGCGCGGCCCGGGAACCGGCGGGCCGCGAGGCCAGCCACACGGCCGACAGGCTGCGTTCCTGCTGGAGGGTGAGCGTCGCCTCGGTGCCCATGGCACCGGTCGACCGGCTCAGTTCGGTCTGCGCGCGCAGTCGCAGCCCCTCCTCGAACATCTGGGTCGTCGTCACACCCCACATGGCGGCGAGGGTGACGCTTGGCACCAGCGCCAGCAGGATCAGGGAGAGACGTATGGAGCCGAGACGTCGGCGCCGGGCACCTGTCCGTGGAGACATAGTCGTCCTAGGGCGATCAGCGAGGGGGAGGGGGAGCGGGGGAGGGAGGAGACGGCCCGGTCAGCGGGTTCCGGCGGCGGCGAAGCGGGCGACTTCGGCGACGTTGGTCTTCGTGACGAAGGCCGGACCCGTCAGCACGGGCGCCACACCGCCGCCGCTGAGGTTGCCGTTGGACTTGTAGAGCCAGAGCGCGTCGACGGCCAGATAGCCCTGGAGATAGGGCTGTTGGTCCACCGCGAACTGCACACTGCCGTCGCGGACGGCCGCCACCAGATCCTCGTTGAGGTCGAAGGTGGCCACCTTGGCCCTGCTGCTCGCCTGGTCGGCCGCCTGCACCGCGGCGAGCGCGAACTGCGCGCCGTTGGTGATGACTTCGTCGATGTCGGGTTCCTGGCGGAGGCGCGCAGCCACGGTGGTGGTCACGGCGTCCATGTCCGTTCCGTCGACGTAGAGCATCTCGGTCCCGCCGGTGAACGTCTTCTTCACGCCCGCGCAGCGCGCCTCCAGGGCGATGTTGCCCCGCTCGTGGATCACACACAGGGCGTGCTTGGCGCCGAGGCCGTCGAGCTTGTCCCCGACGGCGCGGCCGGCGACGCTCTCGTCCTGGCCGAAGTACTCAAGAAGTCCCGCCGGACGCCAGGCATCGATACCGGAGTTGAGCCCGACCACCGGTATGCCGGCCGCCTTGGCCCGGGCCACCGGACTCTTCATGGCCCGCGGTTTGGCGAGGGTCACCGCGATGCCGTCGACCCGGTCGCCGATCGCGTCCCGCATCAGCTCGGCCTGTCCGTCGGCGTCGGAGTCGCTGGCGTAGGTCAGATCGACGCCGTCCTTGGCGGCCGCGGCCTCGGCGCCCTTGCGCACGAGTTCCCAGAAGGCGTCACCCTTGGCGCCGTGGGTGACCAGAGCGACCTTGATCCGGTCGCCCGACCGGCCCGCCGTGTCCAGGTCCGGGCCGGAGGACGTGGTGGCGGAGCAGCCGGTCAGCAGGAGGAGACAGCAGGCCGCCGTCAGGGCGGTGGGGCGCACGGGCCCGAGTGGGCCATGAGCGGATCTGGCGGGGAGGGGAGTGTTCATGGGGGGCTGCACCTCGCTGTGCGGCAGTGCGGGGAGGACGGGCGAGCATCGCCGGAGCGAAGGGATGCGCACCGGCGAGAGGGGATTCGTTGGCTCGGAGCCAACCGTGTGTGACCGCTGGTAGTCAAGTGAGCAGCCACGTGGTGGGAGGTGCGGCTGCCGCATTGTGATCCAGGACGGAGGGGTGACGACGCAAGGGAGCATATCCGCAGCTGAGTTGACTGGTCGTCAATCCTCGCGCGCCGCGACGTGGGTCGTGATGTTCCCGTGGTGGGCGACCGCCGTGCCGGCCCGGTCGGGGTGCCGGTGGCCGAACCGGGTGAGGCCGGGGTGACCGCGTGGAGACCGGTGACGGACTTCGCGGCCCGAGCCCTTCGCGGGGGCGCACCGAGAAAAGGCCGGCGGGGCCGGGAGCGGCCTGCTGTGCGCAGGTCGTCCCGGCCCCGCCGGTGAAGGACGTACAGCCGTGTGTCACGACCGCGGATCGGATCCGCGGGTGTCCCGTGTCAGGCGGGTTCGCCCGCTCCGGACAGGGGGCCGTCCTTACGGACCGACTCGGCGTGCAGCTCGGTCCCGGCCTCCTTGCGCTCCTGCCGGCGGCTCTTGCGCGGCTCCTGGTCGGGCAGCCAGCCGAACGAGATGCTGCTGCCGACGGCCCCCAGCAGGAGACCGACGACGAAGCCGCCGATGTTCGACGTGAGCCAGGTGCCCAGGGAGAGCAGGATGGCGATGATCGAGTAGAACAGCCGCTGGGTCGGGTTGAAGAGGATCAGCAGACCGCAGACCACCATCAGGGTCGGCAGGAGGTATCCCGCCAGGCCCTGCATACCCACATGAAGGATCACCGGGAGCGGCGCCTTCATGGTCACCAGGATCTCGGCGCCACCCAGGACGAGCAGCACGCCGCCCGCGAAGGGCCGGTGGCCTCTCCACACCCGGAAGCGGTCCCGCCACTGGGTGAGGGTCATTACTTGCAGCCCTCGCTCGAGAAGCTCATCTTCAGTCCGGGAAGCTTGAAGACGGCCGCGGTGGCCGCGTAGTTGTGCTGGTACAGGTGATTGATGACGACCGTGTCCGCCTGCTGGCCGTAGACACCCGCGGGGCCCTGGATCGGGACCTTGTCGAAGGTGCTGGAGTCGCGGCCGATCTCGATGTTGTTGAACTCGGCGTCGCCCGAGATCTCGTCGGAGTCGATGGCCAGGTTCTTCACGCTCACCGGGGTGGACCCACCGCCGGCCCGGAGGATGAGCTGGATGCCGCCGAGGTCGACGCTCTGGCACATGTTGGTGATCTTGCCGTTCTTCACGACCGAGGTGACGACCAGGACCTGGCCGCCGGTGTCGCCCTGGTTGGGGCTGTTCTCGATCATGTTGTCCAGGCCGCCGAACTGTGCGAAGCCCTGACCGTCGAGCCTGTCCGCGGTGACCACGAACGGCATCCCGGAGATCGCGAACTGCACACCCAGGGCGCCCTGGGCGGTGAGGACCGCGAGTCCCGCGGCGATGAAGGTGGCGGGCACCGCCATGACGGCGGCCCGGCGCAGCCGGACCCGGCCGCGTCTCTCTGCGGAACCGCTTTCGGGGTTCTCGGGGGTGTTGTCGGCGGACGAACTGACGTCCGGGGACGAGGCCATGTCTGCTCCCATGCGCTAAGTCGTGCGGGTTGCGCTTCCGTGGCACGTTGTCCTGGCGCGGACAGCGGCTGCCGCGTACGCCTCCTCGCAACTCCCGGAAGCCGCAAGGGCTTTCTGGTTACGCAGCAGTAGCCGACGAGGAAGTTACCGATGGTTACACCGGCCGGTCAAGGGAGATGTGGAAAAAGAGTGTTCATTATGTGCCAACCTGCGGGCCGTACGTCCCCGCAGGCGCTCGCATATATCTGCTGGACCATCAACTTGCTCTCATTGTATTGACGTTGACTGTCCATCAGGTCTACAACTCTCCCTGGCTCAGCCGGGATCCGTGGCGCCGGATCCGCAGCGCGGCGACACCGCCGCGCTCCCGGACGCTTTCAGCAGGTACGGGCCACTCGGTCCGTGCTCGATCCCTACCCGGCACCGGTACGACCGCTTCCCCCGGCGGGCCGCGACCGGTCGCCCCTCGCCGCCCGGCCCGGCCGGAGTCACTCACCAGTGCCTACGACCGGTCACCGGCCGGCCGCCGTTGCCGGTCCGTCACGTACGGAGAAGGCGTCACGGGCCGGCATCGGCGGACGCCGACCCGCGTCCCCTCCTGTCGCGATCAGCGACGCGCCGGAGCCCCCCCCCGCACGACCAACCCCCCGAAAAGCCCCACTTGAGAAAGAGGCACCCGCATGCGCACTCGCTCCCTCCTCGCCCTCGCCGGTACTGTCGCCGCGCTCTCCCTCACGGCCGTCACCCCGGCCTCCGCGGCCGGCGCGGTGCTGACGACCGCCAATGGCGACGTCGCCGTCGGTGACGTCCTCAACGCCTCCCTCGCCACGGGCACGGCCGCCACGCTGTACTCCAGCGCGACCGGCACCAGCGGCGTCTCCTGTGCCGCCTCCGGGTTCAGCGCCACCGTGACCGGCAACCCCACCGCGCCCGGCACGGCCACCGAGTCGCTCACCTCGCACACCTTCGGCAGCTGCACCGCGAACGTCATCGGCGTGCTCGGCGTCACCGGCGTGACGGTCAACAACCTCTCCTACACCACGAGCGTGGCCTCGAACGGCACCGTCACCGTGACGCCGGCGAGCGGCTCCACCATCCAGACCACGGTCGTGCTGCGCACCCTGCTGGGCAGCATCAACTGCGTCTACCAGGCGCCGAGCCTGACCGGCACGGCGAACAACGCCGACAACAGCATCAACTTCACCAGCCAGCAGTTCACCAAGACGTCCGGCTCGTCGCTCTGCTTCGCCAACGGCTACTTCACCGCCAAGTACTCCCCGGTGACCGACGCGGGCGCGGCCGTCACCGTCAACTGAACACCGTCACATCAACTGAGAACAGTCGGCGCGGCTGATCGGCGAACTCACAACCGAGCACCGTGCGAACGGGGTTCAGCGCCGACGCAGGCGCGCGACCAGGGCGGCGCCGCCGGTGAGCACCAACACCGCCGCGGCGCCGCCCGCCAGCATCGGAGCGGACGGCCCGCCGGCCCCGGACGTGGACGCCACCGGGGTGCTCCGCGGACCGGCCGCTGCGGCCTTCGCGGGTGCGGCGCCGGACGCGGTCGACACCGACGGACCGGCGGACGGCGAGCCGGGCGCCGCGCTCGCGGACGCCGTGGCCCCGGCCGAGGCGGGCGCCTTCGTCGTGGCCCGGCTCTTCGGCTTGCTCTTCGCCCCGCTCTGCGAGGCCGCATCCGGGAACACCACGTCCGAGCACGAGTAGTAGGTGTCGGGCGTGCTGCTGTTCTGCCAGATCGTGTAGAGCATCTGACGTCCCGTCCGGTCGGCGGGCAGCTTCGCCGTGAGGTGGTAGGCGCCGTTCGTCAGAGCCGGGTCCTTGACCTCGGCGAACGGGCTCGCCGGCAGCTCGGACCAGGTGAGCGGCTTCGACGGGTCGTAACCCGGCTTCGTCAGATACAGCTTGAACGTGCCGGTGTGCGCGATCGTCGAGGCGTACGTCATGCGCAGCGTCCCGCCCGGGGTGAACCGGGTCGACGGCCAGTCGGCGCGGGCGAGGTCCAGCCCCTTGTACGCGGGCAGACCGCCGCTGCACAACTTCCCGTCGGGAATGGTCTGCCGGTCGCGGCCGTTCACGTTCGCCACCCGCAGGTTGTCCCATGCGGCGAAGGACGTGCCGTTCGCGTCGACGGCCGCCCGGCAGGCCGCGGTACTCGCGTCGGCTCCGCCCTCGGGGGAGCACGCGTACACCCGGCTGACCGGGTCCGTGGGGGCGCCGTGCGCCTGGGCAGGTCCGGCGGCCCACAGGCCCAGCAGAAGCGGGCTCACGGCGGCGGCCGCCAGGGCTGCGGTGCGTTGTGCGGTCGTGCGGGGCATCGGGGACGTCTCCTCGGCCGGCGCGGTAGCGGTCTGTTGTCAGTACGGGAATCCGGCCCGGCGCGTTCAGCACACCGCCCCGGCTCCGTCGTGCCGCCCGCACGGGAGCGATCCGGGGCGTTCACCGGCCGATCGTGTTCGGCAAGGGTGGGTTTCCGGCCGTCGAGTCCCCGATCGCCGTCAGCGGTCGCACGGGCAACGCCCCGACCGGCCTTCAGGTCGGTGTGGACATCACCCACACCTACCGCGGTGACCTGGTGATCGACCTTGTCGCGCCCGACGGCACCACGTACCGGCTGAAGGCGGCCAGTTCCTCGGACTCCGCCGACAACGTCAACACCACCTTCGCGGTGGACGCTTCCGGCGAGACCGCCAACGGCACCTGGAAGCTGCGCGTCCAGGACACCGCGGCGCAGGACACCGGCAAGCTCAACGGCTGGCAGCTGACCTTCTGAACGGACCCACTGTCGCCGCGTGCGACGAACGGGCGGGCCGGCCGGTGTGGATGGACACCGACCGGCCCGCCTCGCGTCTGTCTTCGGCAAGGACACATGTTTCGACAGACCGGGAAACAAACCGGTCGCCTCGTACCGTGCGACCGACCGGAAGAGCGGTCTGTAGGGTGCCTGGGGAACCTCGGTACGCGGTGACACGTGTCGCCCGGGTGCTCCGACCTCCCGGCCCCAGGTGTCCACAAGCGGAAACCGCGCAACCCGTCTCTTTCATTTCCTTCTCGATTATGCCTCCGGTACGTTCTCTGTGGCAGGCTTCCGCCGGTGGGCCAGCAGCGGCGCACAAGTCGGGGGAGTGTGCGGGCTGTCGACGGATTTCACCCCTTGGCCACACCGTCGTACGGTGAGCTATTGTGTACGGGGGGTAAGAAAAAACGGCATGTCCCGTTCGTTACCGGCCCGGGAGAGTACCAGTCGATGGCGAGGCAGTTACGCGCCGAACAGACCCGCACGACGATCATCACGGCCGCCGCCGACCTGTTCGACCGGCACGGCTACGAGTCGACAAGCCTCAGTGACATCGTCGCGCACGCCCATGTCACCAAGGGCGCCCTCTACTTCCACTTCGCGGCGAAGGAGGATCTGGCCCACGCCATCATGGAGTTGCAGTCCTCGGCCGCACGCCGGATCGCCGGTGAGATCGACGACCGTGGCTATGCCTCCCTCGAGGGCCTGATCCGCCTGACGTTCGCCCTGACCCGGCTGTCGGTCGAAGGCCCGATCGCCCGGGCCGGTCTGCGGCTCGCCACAGGCGGAGTGGCCGTCCGGCCGCCCCTGCCGCATCCCTTCGCCGAGTTGATGGACCTGATCTCCCGTCGGGTCGGCGGCGCGCTCAAGGAGTCCGACCTCCATCCGGACGTCGACGTCGACGCCGTGGCCCACTCCCTGGTCTGCTTCTTCGTCGGCACCCGGGTCGTCGGCCGTACCCGTGAACCCGCCGGCCGGCTGCCCCGCCGGATGGCCGAGATGTGGCACGTCCTCATCCGCGGCCTCGTACCGGTACCACGCCGACCTCGCTATCTCAGCCTCGCCGCACGGCTGGAGCGGGAGATCATGGCGGTGGTGTGAGGGGCGCGTCGCGTGGTGCGAGGGGCGCGCAGCCGCGCCGCTTGTGACGGTCGGCCCCGGCGGTACGCCCCCGGGATACGGTGAGCCGCATGTCCGACACCCCCGCGCCGCCCGTGATCCTCGGCAATGAGCCCGGCTCGTTCCCCCACGGCGTGCTGGCCGAACGGCATCCGGCGATCATCCGGCAGGTCCGGGACGCGTTTCCCTACGGCCCGGACGTCCACCGGGGCCTGGACGCTCTGCTGGAGAACTGCACCAAAGGTGTGATCGAACCGCTCCCCGACACGGCGCCCGACCGCGACCGGTGGCGGAGCTGGGGTCTCGACGAGTACGTCGGCCGATCCTGGTTCGACGTGCCATGGCTGTGGTCCGAGAGTTACTTCTACCGCCAACTCCTCGACACCGTCGGGTACTTCGGGGTCGGCCCCTGGCAGGGCATCGATCCGTTCCGCCCCTTCAAGCTCGCCGAGCTCGACGCGCCGGAGACCGACGAGGAGTTGAGCGTGCTGGACACCCTCGAGGCCCGCCCGGTCGGCGAACGGGCCCGCGCCCTGCTGCACGGATCCCTCTGGGGCAATCGCGCCGACCTGGGCTTCCGGCTCTCCGACGCCGAGGCCGAGGAGCGAGCCGCCGTACCGGGGCTGGTCGCCGACGACAGCGAGAAGCTGTGGTCCCTGCTCCCGGACACGGATACCGGCACCGGCACCGGCAATAGCACCAGCACCGGCACCAGTGACACCAGCAGCGGCACCGGCATCGGTAGCCGGGCCGGGACAGGTTCCGGTCCTGGTTCCGGCACGGTGTGTCTGGTCGCCGACAACGCCGGCCGCGAGCTGATCCCCGACCTCCTCCTGGCCGCGCACCTCCTCGACCGAGGGCGGTGCGGCCGCGTCGTGCTGCAGGTGAAGCCGTACCCGTACTACGTCTCCGACGCCACGACGGCCGATGTCGTCGACGCGCTCAGGAAGCTGACGGGCGCGCCGGGAGCGGCCGCGGACCACGGCCGACGGCTGTGGGCGGCCATGGCCGACGGGACCCTCACGGTCCGCGCCCACCCCTTCTCCGCAGGTCCGTTGCCCTACGCGGCGATGCCCGACGACCTGCGGGCCGAGTTCGCGGCGGCCTCCCTGACGATCGTGAAGGGCGACCTCAACTACCGCCGCCTGGTGGGTGACAGCCGGTGGAACCCGACGACTCCCTTCGCCGACGTCACCGCGTACTTCCCCGGCCCGGTCGCGGCCCTGCGCACCCTGAAGTCCGAGGTGATCACCGGTCTGGACGCCGGCACGGAGGCCGCACTGGTCGCCGCCGAGGGGCAGCGCTGGCGCACCGGAGGAACGCACGCGCTGATCCAGGTGCGGGAGTGACACCGGTGAGCGGCGCGACTCCCACCGCGCGGCCGTGCCACCGGCACCCGGAGGGGCCAGGCCGGCCCGAGAGGTGACCAGGGTCCACACGCGCGTACGCCAAGTCCCGTACGTTTCAGGGCATCGCGCCCGATTCACGCGATGGTGTGATCATGTGCCGCCCCGCGGATGACAGTTGGAACCCCCGGGTAGGGCCCGGCCATGACGCAACCGTTCGAACTCCCGCACTTCTACCTGCCGCATCCCGCGCGCCTGAACCCGTACGTCGAGGAGGCGCGGGCCCACTCGACACAGTGGGCGCGCGACATGGGCATGCTGGAGGGGTCCGGGATCTGGGACCAGTCCGACCTGGAGGCGCACGACTACGGCCTGCTCTGCGCCTACACCCACCCCGACTGCGACGGCCCCGCGCTGTCGCTGATCACCGACTGGTACGTGTGGGTGTTCTTCTTCGACGACCACTTCCTCGACATGTTCAAGCGCACCCCCGACCGCGCCGCCGGCAAGGCCCATCTGGACCGGCTGCCGCTGTTCATGCCGCTGGACCTGGCGACGCCCGTGCCCGAGCCGCGCAACCCGGTCGAGGCGGGCCTGAAGGACCTGTGGGCGCGCACGGTGCCGGCCATGTCGCAGGACTGGCGCCGCCGTTTCGCCGTGGCGACGGAGCACCTGCTCAACGAGTCGATGTGGGAGCTGTCCAACATCGACGAGGGGCGGATCGCCAACCCCGTCGAGTACATCGAGATGCGGCGCAAGGTGGGCGGGGCGCCCTGGTCGGCGGGGCTCGTGGAGTACGCGACCGCCGAGGTCCCGGCCGCCGCCGCCGGGTCGAGGCCGCTCAGGGTACTGATGGAGACCTTCTCCGACGCCGTGCACCTGCGCAACGACCTGTTCTCCTATCAGCGCGAGGTGGAGGACGAGGGCGAGAACAGCAACGGCGTGCTCGTCCTGGAGACGTTCTTCGGCTGCACCACCCAGGAGGCCGCCGACGCCGTCAACGACATTCTCACCTCGCGCCTCCACCAGTTCGAGCACACCGCCTTCATCGAAGTGCCCGCGGTGGCCCTGGAGAAGGGCCTCACGCCGGACGAGGTCCTCGCGGTCGCCGCCTACACCAAGGGCCTGCAGGACTGGCAGTCCGGCGGCCACGAGTGGCACATGCGCTCCAGCCGCTACATGAACAAGGGCGCCGCCTCGGACGCCCCCTGGCAGAAGCTGACCGGCCCCGGCACCGCCGCCGCCGACGTCGGCGCGCTGCTCGCCTCGGCCGCCTCGGGGGCACCTCCCACGCCTTCCGGGCAGTGGGGGAGGCTGCGGGCGTACGCGCACGTGCCGTTCCAGAAGGTCGGCCCGTCGCTGCTGCCCGACTTCCACATGCCCTTCCAGGTGGAGCTGAGCCCGCACCTGGAGGCCTGCCGCCCGCGCCTGACGGCCTGGTCGCACCGCATGGGCATCCTGGAGGAGGGCGTCTGGGACGAGGACAAACTCGCCGCCTTCGACCTCCCGCTGTGCTCGGCGGGCCTGGACCCGGACGCCACCCCGGAGGCGCTCGACCTCAGCGCCCAGTGGCTCGCCTGGGGCACCTACGGCGACGACTACTACCCGCTCGTCTTCGGCAACCGTCGCGATCTGGCCGCCGCCCGCCTGACCACGGCCCGGCTGTCCGCGTGCATGCCCGTCGACGGCGAGGAGGCGCCCGTCGTCCCCGTCAACGGCATGGAGCGCGGCCTGATCGACCTGTGGGCGCGCACCACCGCCGACATGAGCCCCGACCAGCGGCGCACGCTGCGTGAAGCGGTCGACGTCATGACCGAGAGCTGGGTGTGGGAGCTGTCCAACCAGCTACAGAACCGCGTCCCCGATCCGGTCGACTACCTGGAGATGCGGCGCGCCACCTTCGGCTCCGACCTCACGCTGAGCCTGTGCCGCATGGGCCAGGGCCCGGCCGTCCCGCCGGAGGTCTACCGCAGCGGCCCGGTCCGCTCGCTGGAGAACGCCGCCGTGGACTACGCGTGCCTCACCAACGACGTCTTCTCGTACCAGAAGGAGATCGAGTACGAGGGTGAGATGCACAACGCGATCCTCGTCGTGCAGAACTTCTTCGGCTGCGACTACCCGACCGCGCTCGGCATCGTCCACGACCTCATGACCCAGCGCATGCAGCAGTTCGAGCACGTCGTCGCGCACGAACTGCCGGTCCTCTACGACGACTTCGACCTCTCGCCCGAGGCACGCGAGGCGATGGGGCACTACGTCGGCGACCTGCAGAACTGGCTGTCGGGCATCCTGAACTGGCACCGCGAGGTCGACCGCTACAAGCCGGCGTACCTGGCCCGCCGCACCCACGGCTTCCTGCCGGACTTCGCGCCGACGGCACCGGTGCCGCCCGTGACGTGCGGCGCGAGCCTCCCGTACCGCTTCTGACCCTGGGGCAGTCTCACTCGTTCGTGGCTCGTGGTGCGCTCGGCCGCCGGGTAGATCACCAGCCGGAGGCGATCCATGGAACAGACAGCGTTGCGTCCCAAGCCCATGCCGGGTTCCGAGTCCGGTGGCGGGTCCGGGCCGGGTGGCCAGGGCCGGCGTCCGCACGCCGCGCGCCGTCGCGGCCGACGGCTGACGACCCTGCTGGTCGGCCTGTTGGCGGGCACCGTCCTGGTCCTGTCCGGCGTCGGGCTCGGCACCGTGGGGACGACCGTGATCGGAATGAGCAGACTGGCCGAGCTTCAGCGGCAGGCGGGGCCGGGTGCACAGGGCGCTCCGGGGACCGGTTCCGCCCCGGGCGGGCCGAACCCGACCCGGCCGTCCGGCTCGTCCGGCTCGTCCGGCTCGTCCGGGTCGTCCGAGGTCCCCACCGTGTCACCGCGCCCGCCCGACGCCACGCTGGGCCTGGAGGCCGTGGACGCAGGGAAGAGGGGCGCCAGGATCGTCGCGGTCCACATTCCCGGCCCCGGCTACACGGCGGGTCTGGTCCGCGGCGACGTGCTGCTGAAGTTCGGCGGCACCAGGATCGGCTCGGCGACCGACCTCGCCCGGGCGGTCGACGAGGCCCACCCGGGCAGGGCGGTAGTACTGACGGTGCTTCACCGCAACGGTGGATACAGGAGGTTGACGGTGGTCCCCGGCGTCGTCACATGAGAGGGACACGAGCCGGTCGCCCAAGCCGCCGGGCCGCCGACGCCCACCCGTCGGTACGGGCGGCGAACCACTGGCCACCGCGGACCCCGGCAGGCCACCATGAGCGCCATGCCGACCTCCCTCCTGGCCTTCCTGGGCGCCTGCACGCTCGTCGCCGCCTCACCCGGACCCAGCACCCTGCTCATCGTCAAGCAGTCGCTGCGCAGCCGCCGCTCCGGCTTCCTCACCGTGCTCGGCAACGAGACCGGCGTGTTCGTCTGGGGCCTCGTCGCCGCGTTCGGCCTGACCGCCCTCCTGACGGCTTCCCAGGTGGCCTACGCCGTGCTGCGCGTCGTGGGTGCCGTCGTGCTGGTCTGGTTCGGCGTCCAGGCGCTGCGGCAGGCCCGCCGTACCCAGGACGACGGCGCAGCGGGCGAGGGCGGCTGGGAGGGCGTCGAGCAGAGCGGCTGGGCCTCCTACCGGGGCGGGCTGCTGCTGAACCTCGCCAACCCGAAGGCGGCCGTCTTCGCCCTGTCCTTCCTGCCGCAGTTCGTGCCGGAGGGCGCCCCGCACCTGCCGGCCATGGTGGGGCTCGCCGGGCTCTGGGCGGTCTACGAGGTCGGCTACTACACCCTGTACGTGTGGTTCGTGGGCCGGATGAAGGCGGTGCTGTCCCGGGCCGGCGCGCGCCGCCGTCTGGAGCAGGTGTCCGGCGGTGTCCTGCTGCTCCTCGGCCTGCGCATGGCCGTGGACGGCTGACGCCCTCCGGACGGCCAGGACGCCGCCCGTGGACGTCCACCGGGCCGGCCGCCGCCCGAAACCCTCGTCAACCGGCTCGCGCGTCCCCCTCCGTACGGGCAGGATGCTGCTCGTGGTCGTCTCCGCGTCGCCACGTCCGTCACACGTCAGTCGCCACGTCCTTTCTGGGAGGCCCGGATGACCGGCACCGCCCCCGCGCCCTTCGGCGCCGACGACTACCGGGCCCGCATGGAGCGCGCCGCGCGGGAGGCCGCCGACGCCGGACTCGCCGGACTCCTCGTGGCGCCCGGACCCGACCTCGTATGGCTCACCGGCTACGCGCCCACCGCCGCCACCGAACGGCTCACCCTGCTCGTCCTCACCCCGGACCGGGACCCCGTCCTGGTCGTGCCGACGCTCGAGGCCCCCGACGCCGCGAAGGCGGCCGGCGCCCCGGCGCTCACCCTGCGGGACTGGACCGACGGCAAGGACCCGTACGCCGCCACCGCCGCCCTGCTCGACACGGGCGGCCGGTTCGGGATCAGCGACAACGCCTGGGCGATGCACCTGCTGGCCCTCCAGAAGGCGCTGCCCGCTGCCTCCTACGCCTCTCTCACGGAGGCCCTGCCGATGCTGCGCGCCGTGAAGGACGCGGCGGAGCTGGAGCTGATGGCGGCCGCGGGAGCGGCCGCGGACGCGACGTTCGAGGAGATCCGCAGGGTTCCCTTCGGCGGGCGCAGGGAGACGGAGGTCGGCGCCGATCTCGCCGACCTGCTGCGCCGGTTCGGGCACTCCCAGGTCGACTTCACCATCGTCGCCTCCGGGCCGAACGGCGCCGATCCGCACCACGAGGTCGGCGACCGGGTCATCGAACACGGCGACATGGTCGTCCTGGACTTCGGCGGGCTCAAGGACGGCTACGGCTCCGACACCTCCCGCACCGTGCACGTCGGTGAACCCACCGACGAGGAGCGCCGGGTCCACGACCTCGTGCGCGAGGCCCAGGAGGCGGGCTTCCGGGCGGTCCGGCCCGGAGTCGCCTGCCAGGAAGTCGACCGGGCCGCGCGTGCCGTCATCGCCGACGCGGGCTACGGCGAGTACTTCATCCACCGCACCGGCCACGGCATCGGAGTCACCACCCACGAGCCGCCGTACATGATCGAGGGCGAGGTACGGCCCCTCGTGCCCGGCATGTGCTTCTCCGTGGAGCCCGGCGTGTACCTGCCGGGCCGGTTCGGCGTGCGCATCGAGGACATCGTCACCGTCACCGAGGACGGCGGCCGCCGCCTCAACGACACCACCCGCGAGCTGGTCATAGTGGGCTGACCCACCCTCCCCAGGAGTCCCCGGTATCCCTCCGAACGGCAACGGCGCGACCATGACCCAGGCACCGACACCCACCGCGGACACCGTCCGCCGACTGGTACGCGCGCTCATCGAGGAGGGCGGCGCGAGCCGCTCGGGACCGGAGGTTCGGCCCGTCGTGGAGGGCGGCGCGCCCGCCACCTGGTGGGTCGGCGCCCACCATGTGCTGCGCCTCGCCACCGACCGCGAGACGACCCTGCGCCGCCGTCGCGAACTGCGGCTGCGCGACCTCGTCCGCCCGCACGTCCCGGTCGCCGTACCCACCAGCGTCGCGCACGGCGAGTGGGCGCCCGGGCTGGTGTACACCCTCGACACCAAACTGCCCGGCGGCACCGCCGAGGAGCACGACGTGTCGGCCGTCGGCGAGGCCGACCTGGCCGGGCTGCTCAGCGGGCTGCGCGAGGTGCCGCCCCGGCAGGCCGAGGCGCTCGGTGTGCCGCGCGCCGCCCCACGCTCGCTCGAGGCGCTGCGCCGGATGGCCGTGGCCGTCGCCCAACGCCTCGCCCGCGCCGACGAGTTCGACCCCGTCCGCCTCCACCAGCTCACCCCGCCCGGCGCGGCCCAGCTCGCAGCCCAGCCGGCCACCGCCGTCCTCGTCCACCACGCCCTGCGCGGCGAACACCTCGTGGTGAGCGCCGACGGCCGGGTGCGCGGCGTCCTCGACTGGACCGGCGCGGTTCTCGGGGACCCCGCCGAGGACATCGCCGGGCTGGCCCTCGCCGTCGGCTCCGGCGCCGCAGTCCGCGCCGCCACCCTCGCCGGTTACGGAGCCCGCCCCTGTCTGCGCGGTCTGTGGCTGGCCCGCTGCGACACCGTCGTCCGCCTCGCGGGACGTCTCGACGGCCGCGCCACCGGCCCACGGGACGCCGAAGCGCTCGCCCTGCCACGGACCCAGCTGCGACGGGCCTGGGAGGCGATCCTGCTGGAGCGCGTGACGGAGTTCCGCGAGGAGGGGGAGGGCGGGCCGGACGAGGAGCTGTGAGGGGCCCTTCGGCGGGTCCTCCTCACTCCTGCTCCAGCACCACGCACGACTCGCCGGGCACATGCAGCAGCCCGTCCCGGCCCGGTACGTCCACCGGATCCCAGGCGGCGAGCACACGGGCCGGGCGCGGGCCCAGGGGGATCGCGGCCGGCTCCCTGCCGAGGTTGACGGCCACCCGGACGTCACCGCGCCGGAACGCCAGCCAGCGGGCCTCCGCGTCGTGGGCGACCTTGATGTCGGCCAGGTCGGGGTCGGTGAGGTCCGCGGTGGCGTGCCGCAGCGCGATCAGCTCGCGGTACCAGGCCAGCACGCGCGCGTGGGGCTCGCGTTCCGGCTCGGACCAGTCCAGACACGAGCGCTCGCGGGTCGCGGGGTCCTGCGGATCGGGCACGTCCTCCTCGGCCCAGCCGTGCGCCGCGAACTCCCGCCGCCTGCCCCGCCGCACGGCCTCGGCGAGCTCCGGGTCGGTGTGGTCGGTGAAGTACTGCCAGGGCGTGCCCGCCGCCCACTCCTCGCCCATGAACAGCATCGGCGTGAACGGGGCGGTCAGCGTCAGCGCGGCCGCGCACGCCAGCAGGCCGGGGGAGAGGGACGCCGAGAGACGGTCGCCCTGGGCCCGGTTGCCGATCTGGTCGTGGGTCTGGCCGTACCCGAGGAGCCGGTGCGCGGGCAGGCGGGCGCGGTCCAGCGGGCGGCCGTGGCGCCGGCCCCGGAAGCCGGAGTACGTCCCGTCGTGGAAGAAGCCGCCGGTGAGGGTCTTGGCGAGCGCGGCGAACGGGGCGCGCGCGAAGTCGGCGTAGTAGCCCTGGGACTCACCGGTGAGCGCGGTGTGCAGGGCATGGTGGAAGTCGTCGTTCCACTGGGCGTGCAGACCCAGGCCGCCGTCGCGGCGCGGCGTGATCAGCCGTGGGTCGTTCAGGTCGGACTCGGCGATCAGGAACAGCGGCCGGCCCGTCTCCGCGGCCAGGGCGTCCACCGCCGACGACAGCTCCTCCAGGAAGTGGTACGCGCGTGTGTCCGCCAGCGCGTGCACCGCGTCCAGCCGCAGCCCGTCGAGCCGGTAGTCGCGCAGCCAGGCCAGCGCGCTGCCCAGCAGGTAGGCGCGCACCTCGTCCGAGCCGGGCGCGTCCAGGTTGACGGCGGCGCCCCAGGGCGTGTGGTGCGTCTCGGTGAAGTACGGGCCGAACACGGGCAGGTAATTGCCGGAGGGGCCCAGATGGTTGTGCACCACGTCCAGGACGACGCCCAGACCGAGCGCGTGGGCCCGGTCGACGAACCTCTTCAGCGCCTCGGGACCGCCGTACGGCTCGTGCACCGCCCAGGGCGCCACCCCGTCGTACCCCCAGCCGTGCCGGCCCGGGAAGGAGCACAATGGCATCAACTCGACGTGGGTCACACCCAGTTCGGCGAGATGGGCCAGGCGCTCCGCGGCCGCGTCCAGCGTGCCCTCGGGGGTGTACGTGCCCACGTGCAGCTCGTACAGGACCGCGCCCGGCAGGGGGCGGCCGGACCACTGCGCGCGCCACTCGTGGCGAGCCTGGTCGACGACCGCGCTCAGCCCGTCCGGGCCGTCCGGCTGGCGGCGCGAGCGGGGGTCCGGGCGGACGGGTCCCTCGTCCACCGCGAACCCGTACCGCGAGCCGTCCGAGGCCTCCGCCTCGCCGGTCCACCACCCCGCCCGATCCGGATCGCGCTCCAACGCGCGGGTGACGCCGTCGCACTGGAGCGTCAAACGTTCGGCCTGCGGTGCCCACACCTCGAACTGCACGGACGGTTCCCCTTCGTCTGTTCACGGTGATGTAGCCCGTCCCGTCCATCGTGCTCCACGCGAGGTCAATCCGCTTTTGGAACACTCCCATTGGCGGCACGCGCGTGTGCCGGGCGTTTCCGCGTCTTCTGGACACCCGGGGCCCGCTGACCGACAATCACCACCGTGACGTCGTCTTTCGAGTTCAACACGTACCCCGCGCGGCTGTCCGACGTGGAGCGCGACCGGGCGCTGAAGGTGCTGCGTGACGGCGTCGCCATGGGGCGGCTGTCGCATGACACGTTCATCCGGCGCATGGAACTGGCCCTCGTCGCCCGTCGTACCGACGAGCTCGCCGTGCTCACCGCCGACCTGCCCAAGGAGAGCCGGTTCTCCAAGGCCGTCTTCGGCACCGTCGAGGCGGTCTCCGGCTTCACCGTCCGGGTGCGACGAGCCTGGCAGGCCGAGCGGCTGCCCAAGCTGCTGCTGCCGCACCCCGGCACCGAGCACGCGCTGCGCATCGGCCGTGACCCCGCGAGCGGCCTTCGGCTGACCCACGAGAGCGTCTCGAGGGTGCACGCCGAACTCAACCGCCAGGGCGGCCTGTGGGTCCTGCGCGATCTCGGCTCGACCAACGGCACCACGGTCAACGGACGCCGGGTCATCGGCGCGGCCGTGGTCCGCGAGGGCGACCAGGTCGCCTTCGGCCGAATGGCCTTCCGCCTCTCGGCGAACTGACCCACTGAACCAACCCGCGGACCGGCGTCCCTCGTCGACCGGCGTCCCTCGCGGGCCGGCCTGCCGCCGTCGGGCAGGCTCGTTCCCGTCGGCCGGTCCGTCCGCCGTGCGATCCGGTCCGTCTGCCGACCCGAGTCGCTGAGCCGACGGCGACCAACCCTCGGGCTGGCGTCCCTCGTCGACCGGCGTCCCTCGCGGGCCGGCCTGCCGCCGTCGGGCAGGCTCGTTCCCGTCGGCCGGTCCGTCCGCCGTGCGATCCGGT
>NZ_JBHWUU010000103.1:0-32315 GCF_042737375.1 Streptomyces sp. NPDC060000 | reverse complement strand
CGCGGAGGGAGCCGCGTGCGGGACGTCGTCACGTGGAACGGATACAGCGGGTGGGACAGGTGGTACGGATCAGCCGGTCGTCACGGCGGTGTCGTCCAGGACGAAGCTGGTCTGGAGCGAGGTGTCCTCGACGCCGGAGAACTTCAGGGCCACGGTGGAGCCCGCGAAGGACCCGAGGCTGAAGGACTTCTGGACGTAGCCGGTCGCCGCGTTGAGGTTGGAGTAGGTGGCCAGGGTGGTGGACCCGGCGGTGACCGTCAGCTTGTCGTACTGCGTGCTGGTGGAGGTCTCGGCCGTGTCCACGTGCAGGTAGAAGGTGAACGTGGTGTTGGTGCAGCCGCTCGGGATCGTCACCGACTGCGTCAGCGTGTCGGTGTGGGTCGACCCGTAGCCGTCGAGCCACGCCTTGTAGGAGCCGGTACGGGCCGCCTGGCTGCTGGAGTTGGTGATCACACCGCTCGACGCGGTCCAGGTGGTGTTGCCCGACTCGAAGCCCGCGTTGCCCAGCAGCTGCGTGGCGGTGCAGGAGCCGCCCCCGCCCGAGGAGCTGACCGTCCAGGTGAAGGCCGCGGTCCCGGTCGCGCCGGTGCTGTCGGTCACCGTGACGGTGGTGCTGGAGGAGCCGGCCGTGGTCGGCGTTCCGGAGATCAGGCCGGTCGAGCTGATCGAAAGACCGGCGGGCAGCCCGGTCGCGGCGTAGGTCAGGGAGCCGCTGTTGGTGCTGCTCGCGGAGATCTGGAGGTTCACCGCGGTGCCGACCGTGGCGGACTGGCTGCCCGGGTTGGTCACCGTGACGCCGGTCGACGGGACCGTGATGTGGCTGCCGACGTTGATGCCGGCGAAGGCGTTGCCGACTCCGGCGTACTGGGCGGAACTGCTGCCGTAGAGCGCCGACGCGGCGTTCAGCGCGGCGGTGCGGGCCTGGGCGTACGTGGTGCTGGACGTCATGTACGTCGTCAGCGCCTTGTACCAGACCTGAAGAGCCGCGGCCCGGCCGATGCCCGCGACGGCGACGCCGTCGGAGGTCGTGCTGTTGTAGGTCACGCCGTTGATGGTCTTGCTGCCGCTGCCCTCGGAGAGCAGGTAGAACATGTGGTTCGCCGGGCCCGAGGAGTAGTGGACGTCGAGGTTGCCGACGCCGGAGTACCAGCTGTCGGCGGAGCCGCCGTCCTTGGAGGGCTTGTCCATGTAACGCAGCGGCGTGCCGTCGCCGTTGATGTCGATCTTCTCGCCGATGAGGTAGTCGCCCACGTCGGAGGAGTTGTTGGCGTAGAACTCCACGCCCGTGCCGAAGATGTCGGAGGTGGCCTCGTTCAGGCCGCCCGACTCACCCGTGTAGTTGAGGCCCGCGGTGTTGGAGGTGACGCCGTGGGACATCTCGTGGCCCGCCACGTCGAGCGAGGTGAGGGCGTGGGTGCTGCTGGTGCCGTCGCCGTAGGTCATGCAGAAGCAGTCGTCGTCCCAGAAGGCGTTGACGTACGCCGTGCTGTAGTGGACGCGGGAGTAGGCGGCGACGCCGTCGTTCTTGATGCCGCTGCGGCCGAAGGTGTTCTTGTAGAAGTCCCACGTCTCCTGGGCGCCGTAGTGGGCGTCGACGCCGGCGGTCTGCGTGTTGGAACCGGCCCCGGTGCCCCACGTGTCGTCGGCGTCGGTCATCAGGGTGCCGGTGCCGGACGTTCCGTTGCTGAGGGAGTACGTCTTGTGGCCGCCGCGCGTGGTGTCGTACAGCTGGTAGGTCGAGCCGGACAGCGTGGTGTTGAGGCTGACGGTACCGCTGTACTGGCTGTTGCCGGTGCCGGTCTCGATGCCCTCGAACTGGGAGAGCTTCGCACCGGTGGCCGCGTCGGTGATGACGTGCAGCTTGCTCGGTGTGCCGTCGTCCTGGAGCCCGCTCACCACGGTCTCCCAGGCGAGCTTGGGCGTGCCCTCGCCGGCCCAGATCACCTTGCGCGCGCTCTGGGCGGCGGGGCTCTTCGCGTCGAGCGCCTTCGCGGCCGACAGGGCCTTGGTCTCGGCGGCCGCCTTGCTGTACGAGGCGGTCGTGGACTTGACCGAGACGGTGCGCCGGTTGTTGTTGAAGGTCGTACTCACCGTGCCGGCCGCCAGCGAGGCCGGGGGCGTGTGCACGACGAGGTCGCCGCCGAGGACCGGCAGCCCTGCGTAGGTGCGCTCGTAGCGCGTGTGCAGGGTGCCGTCGTTGTCCTTCACGACGTCCTTGACGACCAGTTTCTCCTGGGCGCCGAGGCCGAGGGACTCGGCCGTGTCCGTCGCCTTCGCCTCGGCGCTTCTGATCAGGGTCGTGCGCTGGGCGGGGGTGAGATCGGCGGGCAGACCGCCGGTGCGCAGGGGGCCGGGGTGGGGGGCTGCGGGCAGCGCGGTCGCCGGAACCGTCTGGACGCCGAGGGCCAGAAGGGCGGCGGCGGAGAGCAGGGCTGCTCCGACCGTGGTCCGCTTGCGGGGGTTGGGTCTCACTCGTTCTCCTACTGCGGCGGCCGCGGGGTACGGCCGGTGACAGACCGGGCAGACGGGTGTGCTGTCCGGGACGAGCTGAGTGGTGCGGGACCGTGAACGTGGGGCGACAACATGCCGCTGGTGCGCGGTAGTTGGGTGGGAGAATGACAGGCTTGTCGGTGGCATGTCAGCCAAAGCCGGGCGCTTCAAGGGTTATCCCTCGGTGCCGGGCCGGGCCAAAGCCCCCACCCCCCGGCCCGACTGTGAGTGAGCTGTGCGTTCGCTGTCCTGCCGGCGATCCGCCGGACGGGGCGTCGCGCGGTGCCAGGCGGACGACCGGCGGCACGCGACCGGCGCGATCCGGCCGTTCGCCGGGCCGTGGAATCATCGGCCGCGCAACGGTTGCGGAATCGCGCGAAGGCGGTGGGCGGACGTGGTGGCCGGGTGGGAGTGGGACGACACGTTGTTCGCGGGTACTGCCCCGTACTACCGGCGCGGGAGGCTTCCCTACGCCCCCGGGCTGGCGGAGACGCTCGCCGAGGTCCTGCGTCTCGACGGGCGCGGGCGCCTCGTGGACGTGGGATGCGGACCGGGAACCCTCGCCCTGGATCTGGCCCACTTGTTCGGCGAGGTCGTCGGAGTGGACCCGGACCGGGAGATGGTCGCCGAAGCGGGACGGGAGGCCTCGAGAAGGGGAGTGACCGCGAAGACCCGGTGGGTGCGGGCGCGGGCCGAGGAACTGCCCGCGGACCTGGGCACGTTCACCGTCGCGACCTTCGGCCAGTCCTTCCACTGGATGGACCGCGACCTGGTGGCGGCGGCCACCAGGGACCTGCTCCGGCCCGGCGGAGCGCTGGTGCACGTCTCGGACCTGAAGACCGGGACACCGGCCGTCGGCGGTCTCCCGTATCCCGCGGTGCCCGGTGCCGCGATCCAGGAGCTGATCGGGCGCTATCTCGGGCCGGTCCGACGAGCCGGCCGGGGTGTACTGCCGCAGGGAACGCCCGGCGGTGAGGCCGCGGTGCTCGCCCGGGCGGGATTCTCCGGTCCGCGGCGCCAAGTCGTTCCCGGCGGGCAACCGCTCGAACGCACGGCTGACGACGTCGTCGCGGAGGTGTTCTCGATGTCGTTCTCGGCTCCACACCTCTTCGGTCCGCGCCGCGACGCATTCGAGGCCGACCTGCGTCGGCTGCTGCGGGAGGCCTCCGGACCGGGCCTGTTCTCCGCACGCCTGCCGGGCACCGAGGTCTTCGTCTGGGGGAAGGACGCCTCCGCGCCGTGACCGTCCCCAGACCCGGCGCGGGGCGCCGCGGCGGCGGGCGAGGCCGGCGGAGAGCCGTTCGCCGTGGACCTGGTGGACTTCGCCGTGGACCTGGTGGACGAGGTCGCGATGGACGTCGTGCCCGCGGTCCTCGGCTCGGGCGAGCGGTACTTCGGCCCGGTCACCGGCGTACACCTGCTGGAGGACCAGCACACGGTGATCGAGGGCGACCAGGTGCTGGACCTGCTCCACCAAATCCGCCGGTGGACGGTCCCGGGACGGGGAGTTGGTGATCAACCCGCAGGAAGCGCTTGCTTTCACCACCCTCATGCCCGTAGACCTGCTCTACGAAAAGGCGTCACTTTCGGGGGAGTTGATGATGGAAGGCACGATAGACGGGTTCCGGTACGGGGTGGTGACCCCGGTGGCGGCCTTTGTGATGGCCTGCCTGGGAGGAGCTCTGGGGCTGCGCTGCATCGTGCGGACGCTGCTCGACGACGCATCGTGGAAGCCGGGTTGGCTGGCGCTGGGGGCTGCGTCGATCGGCTGTGGCATCTGGACGATGCACTTCATCGCCATGATCGGATTCCAGGTCGAGGAGACCCGGATCGGCTACGACGTCGGTCTGACCGTGCTCAGCCTCGCCGTCGCGGTCGCCGTGGTCGGCGTCGGCGTGTTCATCGTGGGGTACCGGGGCGCCGGGCGAGGAGCGCTGGCCCTCGCGGGTGTGATCACCGGCATCGGGGTCGCGGCCATGCACTACCTGGGCATGGCGGCGATGCAGCTCAACGGCGCCGTCGAGTACGCCCCGCTCACGGTCGCGCTCTCGGTGCTGATCGCGGTGGTCGCCGCGACCGCCGCCCTGTGGGCGGCCGTCACGATCCGCGGCTTCCTGACGAGCCTCGGCGCCAGCCTGGTGATGGGCGTGGCCGTGTCGGGGATGCACTACACGGCGATGGCCGCGGTCAGCGTCCATGTGCACGACACGACGCCGTCGTGGGCCGGGGACAGCCCGACCTCACTGCTGCTGCCGATGCTGATCGGACCGGTGGTCTTCCTTCTGCTGGCGGGCGTGGTGGTGATGTTCGACCCGCTGCTCGTGCTCGGCGAAGGCGACTGGAACCGGCCCGCCCGGGCGGGGCGGGCCGGTACGACGGAGGAGACGGTCAGCCCGCCTGCCGCCCGACGGTCGTGGAGCGGTGGGTGAGGGGTGCACGCAGGCCGAGATGCTCACGGAGCGTCCTGCCCGTGTACGCGGTGGGGTAGACACCGCGCTCCTGCAGTTCCGGGACGAGCAGGTCGACGATGTCGTCCAGGCCGTCGGGAATGAGGTAGGGCGTCACGTTGAAGCCGTCGACGGCGCCGTGCCGCACCCAGTGGGTGAACCTGTCGGCCAGCCCCGCCGGGGTGCCTACGTGCCCGCGCTGCGGTCCCAGGGCGATGACGGTCTCGCGCAGCGACCAGCCGTGCAGCTCCGCCTTCTCGCGCCACTCGGCGACCGTCTTGCGCGGGTCGGCGACGCGCCGCGCGCCGAAGGAGCCGTCGTTCTCGGCGACGACCGGGTCCTCCTTGGGCAGCGGGCCGTCGGCGTCCCGGCCCGAGAGGTCGAGGCCCCACAGCAGACCGGCGACACCCAACGCCGTCGCCGGGGTGACCTGCTGGAGACGGATCCAGCGCTTCTTCTCCAGCGCCTCCGCCTCCGTCGCCCCGATGATGATCTCCGTGCCGGGGAGGATGCGCAGGTCGTCCTCCGGCCTGCCGACGGCGAGCAGCCGCCGCCGGAGGTCCTCGGCGAATTCGAGCGCGTCGTCGAAGTCGGTGCCGTGCGCGGAGAAGACGACGTCGGCGTTGCGGGCGGCGAAGTCGCGGCCCTCGCCGGAGTCCCCGGCCTGGAAGATCACCGGGTGGCCCTGGCCGCTGCGGGGCAGGGTGGGCGTGAGGTCGACGTCGAACTGCGCCCCACGGTGCCGGACTTGGCGTACGGCCCCGGGCGCCGCCCAGGCCGTGGCGCCCGCGGCGCCGGAGACGGCCCCGTCCGCCCAGCCGTCCCAGAGGGCCCGGGCCACGGTGAGGAACTCCTCGGCGCGCCGGTAGCGGTCCGCGTGGTCGAGGTAGCCGCCGCGCCGGAAGTTGGCTCCGGTCCAGGCGTTGTCGGTGGTCACGACGTTCCAGCCGGCCCGGCCCTCGGAGAGCAGGTCGAGTCCGGAGAGCCGGCGGGCGAGGTCGGCGGGTTCGTTGAAGGTGGTGTTGGAGGTGCTGACCAGGCCGATCCGGTCGGTGACGGCGGCCAGCGCGGCGAGCTGGGTGATGGCGTCGGGCCGGCCGGCGACGTCGAGTTCGTGGATCAGTCCGTCGACCTCGCGCAGCCGCAGCCCCTCCCCCAGGAAGAACGCGTCGAACAGGCCCCGTTCGGCGGTCCGGGCGACCCGCCGGAAGCTGGCGGGGTCGATCTGGGAGCCGCTGGCCGGGTCGGACCAGATGGTCCAGTGGTTGACGCCCTGGAAGAAGACACCGAAGTGCAGCTGTGCGTCGGGCCGGGGGACGTCGAGGGGGTCGGTGCGGGTCATCGGGTCTCCTGAAGGGCCTCGAGGTCCGGGCCGGTGGCGTAGCGGTTGGCGGGACGCTCCAGGCCCAGGTGGCCGCGCAGGGACGCGCCGGGCAGCGGGCGCACGGCGAGGCGCCGCTCGAAGAGGTGGGGCAGGACGAGCCGGGACAGCTCCGGCAGATCCTCGTCCAGCACCAGCGGGTGCAGGCGTACGCCGTCCACGATTCCCCGCAACTGCCCGAGCAGCACCGCGAGTCCGGAGGCGGAGCCGATGTGGCGCAGTCGTCCCCGGTCGGTCCACGGCGCGTGCTGTGCGAGGTCGGTGACGCGTTCCTCGGCGGTGGCGTGAGCCGTGTCGAGGGCGACCTCGATCTCGGCGAAGGTACGGGGTGTCCCGGCGTCGGCGGCGGCCGCGCGGACCGCGGTGAGGTCGCGGCCCCCGACGAGGGCGACGTCGAGCTGCGCGGCGGGGACGCGGTCGGGCCGGCCGAGGACGACCAGCTGTCCCTGGGGCGGGCGCGGCACGATGGCCGGGCCCTTCACCGCGTAGGCGTCGCCCGTGAAGTCGACGTAGTGCAGCCGGTCGCGGTCGAGGTAACGGCTGGTGGCGACGGAACGGATGACCGCGTCGTCCTCCCACGAGTCCCACAGTGCGCGGACGACCTCGACACCGTCGCGGGACTCACGGGCCCTGGCGTCCTCGCCGTCGACGAGGGGACGGCCCCAGACCCGGGCCGCCTCGGGGCTTTCCTCCTCACTGACCACCCAGCCGCCGCGCCCGACGGAGATGTGGTCCAGGGACGCCAACTGGCTGGAGACGTGGAAGGGTTCGGCGTACGTGAGCGGCACCACGGGCGCGATGCCGATGACGCCGGTCGACGCGGCCAGGAACGCGGCCCGCTCCACCGCCCCGATGCGGCCGACGACGTCGGGGGTGGCACCGGGTGGCAGCGCGCCGTCCTCGAGGGTGACCAGGGTGAACCCGGAGTTCTCCGCGGCGGCGGCTACGTGGGCCACCCGGCGGGGGGTGAGCAGGTGGTCGGGTGAGTGGGCGGCGCGGCGCCAGGCCGCGGGGTGGGCACCGTCACCGTCGATTTCGACGGCGAGCCGCAGAGCGGGACCGGACAACGGAAGTTCCTTCCGGGGGCACGACGAGTCGACCGGCCCGACGGGCCGGCGGGGTCAGTGGCGTGCGGAAGGACAGACGGCGGAGGCGGTGCGGCAGTAGTCGACATGCCGTCGGGTGATCAGCCGCGTGCCCGTGCCGACACCGTGCGGTGTCGTGCCAGGTGCGCGCATCTGGGCCTCCGCCCTTCGTGACAGATCACTTCAACCTACGTGGTCGGCCCCGGAAGGTGTCAAGGGCATTAGATGCCGCTGCATGAAGTCGGTTCATGAAGTCGGTTCATCAGTCGGTTCATCAGTCGGTGGGTGGCCGCGTGGAGCGCGGGTCGCGTCGCGAAGTCGTGCGTGCACCGCCTCGGGCCTGCGGTCCGTGGGCGGACCATCGTCGCCGGTCACCCGTCTTCTGGCGGACTGTGGATCATTGCTACGGTGCACCGGTGTCTGACTCCTCACGTGATACCGCCGAAGGCGCCGGCTGGGTCGGCGCCGAGCGAGGCGCGTACCGGCAGCTCATGCCGGACAGGACCGAGAAGATCTCGTGGCTTGACCCCAGGATGCTGTGGGCCGCTCGCAACGGCGTGCTGGCGTCGTGGTTCGGGGACCCGACGGGCCGTACCCGCGCCCGCCTGGTGGCGCAGCGGGCGGCGGCCGGCGCACCCGCCGACAAAGTGATCCGGCGTACGGACCCGGACAGCTTCTCCTTCATGGTCATCGGCGACACCGGGGAGGGCGACGATCCCCAATACGCTGTCGTACCAGGCTTTCTGAGGGCAAGTCAGGGCACCTCCTTCGCCGTCCTGGCCAGTGACGTCATCTATCCGGTCGGCAGCGCCGACGACTACGGCACCAAGTTCTTCCGCCCGTACCGGGACTATCCGGCCCCCATATACGCGATACCGGGAAACCACGACTGGTACGAGGACCTGGGCGCGTTCATGCGGGTCTTCTGCGGCGACGCCCCGCCCCTGTCCGCCGATCCCGCGCCGCGCCGGCTCAGCCGCGCCCGGCTGCGTTCCCTGCTGTGGCACCGGCCCCGTGCGCACGACGGTCAACGCCTGGCCGAAGCCCGCGCGTTGAGGTCCACGGCGGGGCAACAGGCCGTGCAGCCCGGGCCGTACTGGGCGATCGACGCCGGCCCGGTGCGGATCATAGGCATCGACACCGGGCTGCTCGGCACCCTCGACGCCGAACAGGGCGCGTGGCTGCGCGAGGTTTCCGGGGGCCCGCGCCCGAAGATCCTCATCACCGGCTCCCCCCTCTACGTCGACGGCGAGCACCACCCGTGCCCCATCGAAGGGGGCGGCACCGTCGACGACATCGTCGGCGCGCCCGAGCACCACTACGTGGCGGCGATCGGCGGCGACATCCACAACTACCAGCGCTATCCGGTGCGTCTGGCGGACGGGCGGACGCTGCAGTACGTGGTCGCGGGCGGCGGGGGCGCCTTCATGCACGCCACGCACACCATCCCCCGGGTGTCCGTCGCAGGTGTCACCGAGCGGGACTTCCGCTGCTATCCGCTGCGCGGCGACTCCCTCGCCTTCTACAGCCGGCTCTACGGGCGCCGGCTGCGGCTGCGCCGCTTCTTCGCCCTCACCGAGGCCGAGGCCCAGGCGGTCGTCGCCGAACGGCTGGGCATCCCGCCGACCCGCACGCCGGGTCCGGAGGTCAGGGTGACACGGCGGATCCGCCTGCTGGCCGGTCTGCTGGGCACCGGGAGCCGCCCGGAGCACCGCAAACGGTTCCGGCTGCCAGTGCGCAAGATCTACACCCAGCTCTTCTCGCCGAGCTCGGTGACGTACAGCCCGCCGTTCTTCAAGTGCTTCCTGCGGCTGGACGTCACCCCGGAGGCGGTCCGGCTGCGCTGCTTCGCGGCCACCGGGAACCGCGCCCAGGAGCTGAACCCGCCGGTCGAGGACGAGGTCACGATCCCGCTGGCCTGAGGCCACCTGCCACAATCGCCGGAGAACCGCCGTACGGCCGTACACGCCGTCGAACGATGGAGGAGCCCGTGTCGCCGACCTCACGCCCCTTGCGCAAACTGGGCTTCCTCACCATCGGGCTGTTCGACGCGGACGACCCGGGCCGGGGGCACGAGACCACCCTGGAGATCATCGAGCTGGGTGAGCGACTCGGCTTCGACAGCGCGTGGGTGCGCCACCGGCACCTCCAGTACGGCATCTCCTCCCCCGTCGCCGTCCTGGCGGCCGCCTCGCAGCGCACCCGCCGCATCGAGCTCGGCACCGCGGTCATCCCGCTGGGCTGGGAGAACCCGCTGCGCCTCGCGGAGGATCTGGCCACCGTCGACGTCCTCTCGGGGGGCCGGCTCAATCCGGGGGTGAGCGTCGGCCCGCCGATGCACTACGAGCAGGTCAAGGAGGCCCTGTACCCGGACACGGCGGACGCGGAGAACTTCGGCTACGAGCGGGCACGACGGCTGCTGGACCTCGTGCGCGGCAAGCCGGCCACCGACTTCAGCGGGACCGAGGGCTTCGAGGTGTTCTCCGACCGGGTGCAGCCGCACTCCCCCGGTCTGGGCCGCCGCCTGTGGTACGGCGGAGGCAGCCTGAGCTCGGCGCGGTGGGCCGGGGAACACGGCATGAACTTCCTCACGAGCAGCGTCGTCAAGGCCGAAGGCCCGGACGACAACCGGGACTTCGCCGAGATGCAGCTCTCCCACGTCCAGGCCTTCCGGGCCGCCCACCCCGACGGCGAGGCGGCCCGTGTCTCACAGGGTCTCGTGGTCATCCCCACCGACTCCGCCTCCCCCGAACAGCGCGTGAAGTACGAGGAGTTCGCTGCGAAGCGGCTCCCCCGTACGACGTCGCCGCAGGGCCCGGCACGGCTGCTCTTCGCCCCGGACCTGGTGGGCACCTCGGAGGAGATCGCCGAACGCCTGCACGCCCACGCCGCGTTCCGCGAGATCGACGAGGTCGCCTTCGCCCTGCCGTTCACCTTCGAGCACGAGGACTACGTGCAGATCCTGACCGACACGGCGACGAAACTGGGTCCGGCGCTGGGCTGGCGGCCCGGCGCCGGAGTCTGAGGCCTGAGGCCTGAGGTCTCCGGGGTCCGAGGCATGACGACTGACGACCGAGGCCTGACGACTGGGTTCAGCTGGGCTCTGGGATCCGGGATCCGGGATCCGGGTTCTGGGGGTACCTACCAGCGGCCCGGCTCGGTTCCTGTCACCGGCTCCGACGGCTTGCCGTCCACCCCGACGGGGACCTCGCCGGTGAG
The DNA here is from genome assembly GCF_042737375.1 of Streptomyces sp. NPDC060000. Lineage (NCBI taxonomy): Bacteria > Bacillati > Actinomycetota > Actinomycetes > Kitasatosporales > Streptomycetaceae > Streptomyces > Streptomyces sp. NPDC060000. Next base: position 21,693 of record NZ_JBHWUU010000103.1, on the reverse strand, counting down.
CATCACCCGGTGCATGGTGCGCGGGAAGCCCAGGTGCGCGTTGTCGCCGGGCGCGAGGTGGATCGTGGCGCGGTTGTCCCAGAACGCCACGCTGCCCGGCTCCCAGCGGAAGCGGACCGTGTACTCGGGGCGGGTCGCCTCCTCCAGCAGCATGTCAAGGATCGCCCGGCTCTCCGCGCGGGAGAGGTCGGTGATCTGCTCGAGGTAGTAGCCGTTGACGTACAGCACCCGCTCGCCCGTCTCGGGGTGGACCCGTACCAGGGGGTGTACCGAGGCGACCTGGTGATCGAGGAGATGGCGGACGTACGCGTCGTCACCGGGGCGGGGCTGGTAGCCGACGCCGAGCCGGTGTTCGGCGCGCAGCCCGGCCAGGAACTCCCGCAGCGGCGCGGAGAGTCCGGCGTGGGCGGCCGCCAGGTTGGCCCAGGTCGTGTCACCTCCGTAGGGCGGTACGGTCTCGGCGCGCAGGATCGTCGCGGCCGGCGGGTCGATACGGGCGCCGTGGTCGCAGTGCCAGCCGCGCTGGAGGGTGTGACGGCGGCGCCGGAGCCACTCCTCGTGCTCCATGCCGAACTTCCCGCCCAGTTCGAGGCGGTCGGCGGTCGTCTCGATCTCCGGGAAGTCCGGCGGCGAGGCGCTGCCGCGTTTGCGCAGGACGACGGGTTCGCCGAACCGGCGCGCGAACGCCACGTGCCCCGCGTGGTCGAGGCGCTGGCCGCGGAAGAACACCACCTTCCAGCGCAGCACCGCCGCCCTGACCACGGCGACCTGGGCGTCGTCGAGCCCGGCGGCCAGTTCGACGCCTTCGATCTCGGCACCTATGTGTCCGGCGACCGGTTTCACCTCCACTCCGGCTTCCCGTGCGGCCTGCTCGGCCGCCGGGTCGTCGAAGAAGGTCGCCCGGCTGTCCCTCGTCATGCGTGCTCCGCTCGTCTTCGCTGGTCGTCCGTCACGGCTCCTCGAAGATCGTGACAGCGAATCGGCGGCCTGGCGACAGGGCATCGGGCACCCGCCGCCGGAGGCGGACGGGGCGCGCCGGGTCGTCCGGTTGATCGACCCCCGTCCCATCGGTGAGGCTGGTGGGACGACACGGACGACACAGCCGAGGAAAGGTCCCCCTGGTGAGCGACATCCCGGAGCACACGCTCAACGACGGTACGAGGCTCCCGGCCGTGGGTCTGGGCACCTGGCCGATGGACGACGCGGAGGCGGAGCGGGCGGTGGCCGAGGCACTCGGCCTGGGCTACCGGCTCGTCGACACGGCGACGAACTATCGCAACGAGAGCGGGGTCGGTCGGGGCGTGGCCCGGGGCGGGGTGCCGCGCGAGGAGATCGTGGTCACCACGAAGCTTCCCGGCCGCCACCACGGCTACGAGGAGACCCTCGCCTCCTTCGAGGAGTCCCGGCGGCGGCTCGGCCTCGAGTACGTGGACCTGTATCTGATCCACTGGCCGCTCCCCCGGGTCGACAGGTTCGTCGATTCCTGGCGGGCCATGATCAAGTTGCGCGAGGACGGCCTGGTCCGGTCGATCGGCGTCTCCAACTTCACCGCCGGGCACATCGAGCGGCTGGAGAAGGAGACCGGTGTGCTGCCGTCCGTCAACCAGATCGAGCTGCATCCGCTCTTCCCGCAGGACGGATTGCGTGCCTTCCACGAGGCGAAGGGCGTCCGCACGGAGAGCTGGAGCCCGCTGGGCCGTGGTTCGGCGCTCCTGGAGGACCCGGCCGTCGTCTCCGTCGCCGAGTCGCTGGGCGTGACGCCCGGCCAGGTCGTGCTGCGCTGGCACCTCCAGCTCGGCGCGGTACCCATCCCCAAGTCGTCCAGCCCCGAGCGGCAGCGCGCCAACCTCGACGTCTTCGGCTTCGAACTCGGACCGGCCCAGCTGGCGGCGATCGCGGCACGGCCGCACCAGCGCCTGGGCGGCGACCCCGAGGCGCACGAGGAGTTCTGAGCGATGCGGGGGGCTTGCCGGTGTCGGCCCCCGCCGTCGCACGCGGGGTGCCCACGGCGCCCGGCGGGCACCGGCCCCGCGCCCGGCACGTCCGGTGCGAGCCCAGGGGACCCTGGCGATCAGCTGGCCGCCGAGGAACGAGCGACGCCGTAGGCGGTTGCCCGTCCGAGTGATCACTCGGGCTCGAGCGTCTGCTCCGCCCAGATCGTCTTGCCCCGGTCCGTCTGCCGACTGCCCCAGCGCTGGGTGAGCTGCGCGACGAGCAGCAGGCCGCGCCCGCCCTCGTCGAAGGCGTGGGCGCGGCGCAGGTGGGGTGAGGTGGAACTGCCGTCCGAGACCTCGCAGATGAGGTTGCGGTCGCGGATCAGGCGCAGCTGGATGGGCGGTGCGCCGTAGCGGATGGCGTTGGTGACGAGTTCGCTGACGACGAGTTCGGTGACGAAGGCCGCCTCCTCCAGGCCCCACGCGCCCAGTTGCTCGGTCGCCGCCTGCCGGGTGACGGCGACGAGGGCCGGGTCCGGTTCCACGTCCCAGGTGGCGACCCGGTCCGCGCCGAGCGCCCGGGTGCGGGCGAGCAGGAGGGCGACGTCGTCGCTGGGCGCCTCCGGCAGGACCGCCTTGAGCACGGTGTCGCAGAGGGCGTCGAGCGTGGCGGCGGGTGCGGTCAGGGCGCTGCACAGTTCGCCGGTGGCGCGGTCGACGTCACGGTCGCGGTCCTCGACCAGGCCGTCCGTGTACAGGGCGACGACCGCGCCCTCGGGCAGCTCCAGTTCGATTGCCTCGAAGGGCAGTCCGCCGACCCCGAGCGGGGGCCCGGGAGTCATGCGGAGCAGTTGTGCGGTGCCGTCGGGCAGGACGACGGCGGGTGCCGGGTGTCCGGCGGCGGCGACGGTGAGACGGCGGCTGACGGGATCGTATACGGCGTAGAGGCAGGTGGCGCCGAGCTCCGCGACGTCCTCGCCGGCGTCGTCGTACGCCGCCAGATGGGTGACGAGGTCGTCGAGGTGGGTGAGCAGTTCGTCCGGCGCCAGATCCACGTCGGCCAGGGTGCGCACGGCCGTGCAGAGCCGGCCCATGGTCGCCGTGGAAGGGATGCCGTGTCCGACGACGTCGCCGACGACGAGGGCGACCCGGCTGCCGGAGAGCGGGATGATGTCGAACCAGTCGCCGCCGATGCCGGCGGTGGAGCCGCTGGGCAGATAGCGGTGGGCTACCTCGACGGCGGCCTGTCCGGGCAGGCCCCGGGGCAGCAGGCTGTGCTGGAGGGTGAGGGCGGTGGTGCGTTCGCGGGCGAAGCGGCGGGCGTTGTCGACGCAGACGGCGGCCCGGCTGGCGAGTTCCTCGGCGAAGACGGCGTCGTCGGCCTCGTAGTCGTCGGGATGGGCGATACGGACGCCGACCAGGACGCCCAGGGTGGTGCCCCGGGCCCGCAGGGGCACCGATATCACCGAGTGGACCCCGCTGCGGAATCGGCGGCCCTCGGGAGCGCGCGCGTTGCGTTCGCCCAGCCAGCTCATGAAATCGGGCTCACCCGCCTGGATGCGGACGGCACGCCCCTCCCGCAGGGCAAGGGCGGGCGGGCTGAAAGGCGGATGGACGTCGGTCTCGCCGAGGCGGACCGCCGCCTCGGGGGTGCCCTCGTGGGCGGAGCCATGGGCGACACGGCGCAGCACGACCTCACCGCCCGGGACGGGTGGCGGCTCGTCGGCACCCAGGACCCAGTCCAGCAGGTCCACGCTGGCGAAGTCGGCGAACCGGGGCACGAGGAGCGCGATCACCTCCTCGGCGGTGCGCACCACGTCGAGGGTGGTGCCGATGGAGGCCGCGGCCTCGTTCAACAGGGCCAGGCGCCGGCGGGCCAGATACTGCTCCGTGCTGTCGAAGGCCGCGAGGGCCACGCCGGTCACCGCTCCGGAGTCGTCGCGCACGGGCCACATCTCCGTGCTCCAGGCATGCTCCCGGTTGAGGGCCGGCGCTCCGGTGAAGCTCTCGTAGCGCACCGGGCGGCCGGTCTCGGCGACGTGGCGCAGATGCCAGTCGAAGCCCCGGCTGTGCTCGGCGTCCGCGACGGTCTCGGGGAAGTGGCGGCCGAGGAGAACGTCCTCCGGCACGCCCATGACCTTGCAGGCCGTCTCGTTCAGGCGCAGATAGCGCTGCCCGGGGTCGAAGACGGACATCGACATGGAGGCCTGCTGGAAGGCCCGCCCCGCGAGCGTCTGCTCCACGGCCCCGGGCGGCTGCGTGGTCTCTGCCGGCCGCGCTGCCTCGGGCGGCCGCGCGGTGAGGGTGAAGCCCGTGGGCCGGGCGTCGGCGCCGAGCACCGGGCAGGCCGTCACGACGAGGGTCACGGGGTGGCCGTCGCGGTGGCGCACCACGACGGGGCCGGTCCACTCGCCGTCCGCACGTCGGGGCAGGTCCTCGGCGAGCAGGTCGGCCGCGGCCCGGCCCACGGCCTCCTCGGCCGGGTGGCCCGTCAGGAGACGGGCACCCTCGCTCCAGCCCGTCACGATGCCGTGAGCATCGATGACCGCCGCAGCGACGACATGCTCCATTTGTCCAGAATGGTCCCTTTGGCCCGGTGCATCAACCGCGCCGGGCCGGCCGGGGCGCCAGGCGGCTCAGGCGCGGTGGGCGCGCAGCGCTTCGAGGGCGCGGTCGGCGTGGGTGTTCATCCGCAGCTCGCTGCGTACGACCTCCAGGACGGTGCGGTCCCTCGCGATGACGAAGGTGACCCGCTTGGTGGGGGCCAGGGAGAAGCCGCGCTTCACGCCGAACCGTTCCCGCACCGCTCCGTCGGCGTCGGACAGCAGCGGCATGCCGAGCGAGTGCCGCCCGGCGAACTCCTGCTGGCGGTCGACGGAGTCCCCGCTGATCCCGACGGGCCGGGCGCCCACGGCGGCGAACTCGGCCGCCAGGTCGCGGAAGTGGCAGGCCTCGGAGGTGCAGCCCGTGCTCAGGGCGGCGGGGTAGAAGAAGAGAACCACCGGCCCGTCGGCGAGCAGGTCCGTCAGGCTGCGCACGGTGCCGGTCTCGTCCGGCAGCGCGAAGTCCTCGACGAGGTCGCCGGTCTCCAGAGCCCTGGTCATGACCGTCCCTCCGTGATGTTCGCGGTGCGGGCGCCGTCGGCGACGCTGCGGGCCCACATCACGAGGGGCACCTGGAAGGGAAGCCGGGCCACGGCGGCGGCCTTGAGCGGGGCGGGGCGGTGCCGCCAGTCCCAGGCCATCTTGACGTTGGCGGGGAAGACGCCGACGAAGAGCGCGGCCGTGGCCAGGGCGGCCGTCTTCCGGGTACGCGGCACGGCCACTCCCGCCGCCAGGGCCAGCTCGGCGACGCCGCTGGCGTACGTCCAGGCCCTGGGCGAACCCGGCAGCGTGCGCGGCACGATCGCGTCGAACGGGCGCGGGACGGCGAAGTGGGCTGCGCCCATGCCGGCCAGCAGTCCCGCCAGCAGCAGGGGTGAGCGTTCGGACCGGGGCACGGTTCCTCCTCTGACGACCTGGCGCCCGACATTACTGGAGGGTAGGCCGGGGTCAGGAGGCGGGGTCGGGAGGCGGCTCCCGGGGCGGGCTCCCCCCAACTCACCCAGGTCGCGCCGGGGTTGCGGGTGGGGGATCGCCGGCAGGGTTGTACGTGCCGTTCTCGCTGCACGTCACGCTGGGGCAGGACTGTCCGCCCCGGCGCACGGGGACCGCGCGCGGCGTCACCCTGGGGCTGACGGTCGGCGTCGGGGGTGCGGCAGCGCCGGCCCTGGGCGCGCTCGCGGACGCCACCTCCCTGCGGGCGGCCCCGCCCCCCTGCTGATCCCTCCCGTGACGGCCTGGCTCCTGCTGCGCGGCCTGCGTGAGCCGGTCCCCGCCGCGCCTTCACCGGCCGGGGCCGCGGCCGGCTCGCGCCTCTGAAAGGCGCGGGGAGGTCGGTCGCCGGGAGGGCAGGCGCAGGGCAGGTCAGGCGCGGGGGGCCGCGGCCGACTGCTCGGTCTCCTCCTCGATGGAGTGGGAGAGGAAGTCGTCGACCATCCGGTGGAAGAGCGCGGCGAGCTGTCCCAGCTCCTCCGGGGACCAGTCGGCCAGGGCCAGCTGCATCCCCCGGGCGCCCGCGTCACGGACCCGGTCGATGGCCGCCCGGCCGGCCTCGGTGAGCTGGATCCGCTGGGCCCGGCCGTCGTCGGGGTCGGGGACCCGGGTGACGTACCCGGACTTCTGCAGCTGCTGCACCGTGCGGGTCACATGCGAGGCCTCCACGCCCAGCCGCTGCGCCAGCTCCCCCGGCCGCAGCGGCTCGGAGTCGGCGACCTGTCGCAGCAGGGCCACGGCGGCGCGGTCCAGGGGGACGCCGGCCAGTGTCATCAGCCGGTCGTGCTGGCGGGCGCGGGTGCTCAGGTAGGTGATGCGAGTGAGCGCGCGCTCGATCTCGATCACTTCCGGAGTCGCGGCGGAGGGCAACGGGGGCAGTTCGGTGGACATGCGACCCACTTTACCATCTTGTTGCGTAACTCAAGTAAGTTACTACCCCCGTTCACCGCGACCTAGGCGAACGGACGACGCGCGTACGCCACTCCTGCGATCCGGCTGCGGCGGCAGGCGATCGCGGCCGGCGCCGCGTGGGGTGACCGGCGAGGTAGAGGACCGGCGGCCGGTGGATGACCGCCGGGCGGCCGGCCACGTCGCTCCCGGCCAGGTCCGGCAGTGCGGTGTCCATGACGGCCGGGTCGAACCGGTGCGCGTCGAGCCGGGCCGGCGCCTCATCCTCGGCGACCGTACCCGTGACGCCGCCCCGTCGGCCGGCCGACGGCGAGGGGAGCATGATCCCACCCCACCTTTCCGGTTGCCTGACTCAAGTGATTGCTTCACTTGCTTGACTCAAGTAATCCGCATGTGTTTGCCTAACTCAAGCAATCCGGGAGTCGCCTTGAGCGGAGGCGGCAACCGGCCGCCGAACCCGTGGGGACGGGGATCGGCGCGGTCCCCGGGCCCGGCAGCCGGTACACACCCCGGCCGGCGCCGGGCCCCGGGACGCCACGAACCGGGTACGCGCACTCGGCCGCCCCGGTCCTCCGGGCGGGTTGCGGGCCCGGATTCCGTCAGGGCTCCCCCGGACCGGGCAACACCTCCTGTCACCAGCAACCGAGTTCCGAACAGTGAGAAAGGCTCCCTCATGAGCACGATGAAGTCCGTCCGGACCGGCGGGGTCGGCAAGATCGACGTCGTGGACGTCGAACGCCCGGTGCCCGGTCCCAAGGAGGCGCTCGTGCGGATCCGCGCCTGCGGCATCTGCGGCACCGACGTCACCTTCCTGCACATGGGCGGTATGCCCGCCCGGGCCCACCTGGGCGGCGAGCTGGTCCCGGTGGCGCTCGGCCACGAGCCGGCCGGCGAGGTCGTGGAGGTCGGCGCGGAGGTGGACGGCCTGAAGCCGGGCGACCGCGTGGTCGTCAACCCGCAGGACGCGCCCACCGGCATCATCGGCTGCGGCGGGAAGTTCGGCGGGATGAGCGAGTACCTGCTGATCGAGAACGCCGAGGTGGGAAAGAGCGTCGCCGTCTTCCCCGACAGCGTCCCGTTCGACGTGGCGTCGCTCAACGAGCCGATGGCCGTGTCCCGGCACGCCGTCAACCGCTCCGAGGCGAAGCCGGGCGACAAGGTCGTGGTGTTCGGGGCCGGGCCGATCGGGCTGGGCGCGGCGATCTGGCTGAAACTGCGCGGTGTGGAGCACGTGGTGGTCGCGGACGTCATCCCCTCCCGCCTGGAGAAGGCACTGGCCGTGGGAGCGGACGCCGTCGTGAACTCCGCAGCGGAGGACGTGTCCGCGCGGCTGACCGAACTCCACGGCCAGAGCGCCAACGCCCTCGGTCAGCCACGGCCGGGCACCGACATCTTCATCGACGCGGCCGGCGCCCCGGCCGTCTTCAACACCGTGGTGCAGTCGGCGAAGTGGGGCGCGAAGCTGGTCATGGTCGCCGTGCAGAAGAAGGGCGAGATCGACCTCGGCGGCATGCTCCGCAGCGAGCTCACCCTCGTCGCCTCCCAGGGCTACCCGACCGAGATCTTCGAGGTGACCCCGGAACTGGTCGAGCACCAGGAGCGGTTCGCCAGGCTGATCAGCCACCGCGTCCCGTTCTCCGAGGCCGGCCGTGCCTTCGAACTGGCCCTGACTCCCGGCGCGGCGGAGAAGGTCGTCGTCACGCTGGACGACTGAGTCCGGGTCCCGGTCTGCCGGGGCGGGGCCCCGCCCCGGCCGGCGGACCGTGCCCTCCCCCACTTCACCACTTCCCCACTCCCACCGGCTCCCCCGCTGCTCTTCACGAAGGAACGGCATCCATGCGCGCGACTCTGCGACAGGCGGCGCGGGCCACGGTTCACCTCTTCCTGGCCGCCGCCATGGCCTTCGGGGCGTACCTCTTCATCACCGTCCTGCTGATCGCCGCCACCGGCACGGTCGCCGTGGCGGGGGTCTGGCTGCTGCCCGAGACCGTGCTCCTGATCCGCCGGATCGCCGGGGCCAAACGGCAGCTGACGGCGTCCTGGACCGGCCGGGAGATCCCGGCGGCGTACCGACCGGTCACCGGACCACTGCGCGAGCGACTGCGGACGGCCCTCCGGGACCCCGGGACACTCACCGACACGCGCTGGCTGGTGGCCCACTACGCCTACGGCTGGCTGACGGTGCTCATGCTGCCGCTGTGGCCGGCGGGTCTCCTCGTCGACGGGGTGTGGAGCGGGCTGCTGGGCCGCAAGGCGCTGGTCCTGCCGTTGATCGTCCGGCTCGCCGACCTCGAGGCGGGCTGGTCGGCCGCCCTGCTCAGACCCTCCCCCGAGGCGCTGCTGGCCCGGCGGGTGGAGCAGCTCACCGCGACCCGGGCGGACGCGGTCGCCGCGCACGGCGCCGAACTGCGCCGGATCGAACGGGACCTGCACGACGGCGCCCAGGCGCGGCTGGTCGCGCTGTCGATGCGGATCGGGCTGGCCCAGCGGGCGTACGGGGCCGACCCCGAAGCGGCGCGCAAGCTGCTCACCGACGCGCAGGAGCAGGCCGAGGAGGCGCTGACGGAGCTGCGGCACGTGGTGCGTGCCATCCATCCGCCGATCCTCACCGACCGGGGACTCGCGGGAGCCGTACGAGCGCTGGCGGCCAGGTACGGATCCCCGCGACCGACCGGAGCCGAGAGCGGAGCCGGGGACTGGGGAGGGCTGCGGGTGACCGCGCGGACGGACCGGTTCCCGGACGAGCCCCGGGCGCCGGCCGCGGTGGAGGCGGCCGCCTACTTCGTGATCGCCGAGGCGCTGACCAATGCCGCCAAGTACAGCGGGTCCGACCGGGCCGAGGTTGTGCTGGCCCGGTCCCGGACCGGGCTGAGCGTGCGGGTGCGCGACGAGGGGTGCGGCGGCGTCGACGAGAGCGCCGGATCGGGGCTGCTGGGCATGCGGCGCCGGGTCGCCGCGCTCGACGGGACGCTGCGGGTGACAAGCCCGGTGGGCGGCCCGACGGCGATCGAGGTGGAGCTGCCGTGCGTGTGGTGAACGCCGACCGGGCCCGCCCGCCGTACCGGGGACACAGCGACGCCCACCGTCGTCCCGCACGCAGACCGGCCCGACAGCAGCCCCCACCCGGACGACCGCGCTTCCCGCCTCCCGGAAAACGGGCCACCGTATCGCCCGGGCACCGCGGGCCGGCGCGAGCGGCTTCCTCGGCAAGGACGTCACCGCCGGCGCACTCCTCGACGGGATCCGTACCGTCACCGCCGGCGAGTCGCCGCTCTCCCCGCTCGCCACCCGCTCCCTGATCGCACGTTTCCTCGCCTCCCCCGCGGAGGGCGCCCGCCTCGGCAACCCCGGCGGCCTCGCCGGGCTCACCACCCGCGAGCGCGAGGTGATGGCCCAGGTGGCCGAGGGCAGCTCCGACGAGGAGATCGCCGACCAAGCTCTTCGTCAGCCCTCTGACGGTCCGCACCCACGTCCACCGCGCCCATGACGAAACTCGGCGCCCGGGAACGCGCCCCGCTGGTCGTCATCGCTTACCGGTCGGGGCTGGTCCGGGTGCCCGCGCCACCGCCGGACGAGCACCGACCGCGAGCGTCGGGACAGCTCCGTTCAGGCGAAACCACGGTCTGTTCCGCGTGCGCCGGTTCCGCCGCGTCCACAACTCACCCGTGCCCCTCCCCCTCATCGCCCCCATGCTCGCCACCCCGGGCCGGCTGCCGTCCGTCGCCCAGGACGCGCGCTGGGCCTACGAGACCAAGCAGGACGGGCAGCGGGCCGTGGTGTATCTCGCCGGGGACGGGAGCATCACCCTGCGCGCCCGTTCCGGGGAGGACATCACCGGCGCCTATCCCGAGCTGCGCGCGCTGGGCGGCGCGCTGGGCACCGCACCGGCCGTGCTGGACGGCGAGATCCTCGCCCTGGACGAAGAGGGCAGGGCCGACTTCCAACTGCTCCAGTCCCGGATGGGCCTGGTCCAGGCACCGGGCAGGGCCGCACGGCTGGCGGCGACGGCACCCGTCCACCTCGTCCTGTTCGACGTGATGCATCTCGACGGGCGGTCCCTCCTCCCGCTGTCCTACACGCGGCGCAGGGCCGAACTGGAGGCGCTGGCGCTGGAGGGCCCGTTCTGGTCCACGCCGGGCGCCCTGGTCGGACACGGGCGGGAGGCCCTGGAGGCGACCCGCGCCCACGGCCTGGAAGGGCTGGTCTGCAAGCGCCTGGACGCGGCCTACGAGCCGGGGGTGCGCTCCCGCGCCTGGATCAAGATCCGGAACATGCGTGTCGCGGACGTCCTGGTCGGCGGCTGGCTGCCCGGCAAGGGGCGGCTGACCGGGCTGCCCGGCGCAGTCCTGGTGGGGCAGCGGGCCACGACCGGCCTGCGGTACGTCGGCGGTGTGGGCACCGGCTGGAGCGAGGCCGAGCGGGTCGAACTCGCGGCCCTCCTGCGGGCGGCCGCGACCGACGCCTGCCCCTTCGACGCCGTACCGCAGGCGCCGGGCGCGCGATGGGTCGTGCCCCGGCTGGTCGGCGAGGTCCGCTACAGCACACGGACCCGGGCGGGGCTGCTGCGCCAGCCGTCCTGGCTCCGGCTGCGTCCTGACCTGACGCCCGAGGAGTCGGCGGCGGACCTCCCGGACATTTCCGCCTGACCCCACCTCAGCAGCCAAGTATTGGGCTGTGCTTCACCACGGATACGTCTGCGACCTCTTGGCGCGCGAGGGAAAACCGGGGAAGCTGAGCTGCTTTTCAACTCCCTCTCCCCACCCAGCCGTTCGGCTGCGCCCGGACCCCGAGGAGGACGCAGTGTCGTCACCGAAGTTCAAGGCCCACCGCAGGAGGTGGCTCACCGGGTTCGCCGGTGCCGCCGCCCTCGTCGTCGCCTTCCCGTCGGCGGCCTTCGCCGCGCCGCCGACGGCCCTGCCGTCCAACGCCGAAGCCGCCGAGCTGACCTACCAGCCCGCGTTCGACTACGACACGGACGGCTGCTACTCCACTCCCGCCATCGGCCCCGACGGCACGATAAACGGGGGTCTGAACCCCACCGGTGCCCTCAACGGCAGTTGCCGGGACGCCTCCGACCTGGACAACACCAACAGCTACTCGCGCTACAAGTGCAACAACGGCTGGTGCGCCTACATGTACGGCCTGTACTTCGAGAAGGACCAGGCCGTGGCGGGCAGCAGCATCGGCGGGCACCGGCACGACTGGGAGCACGTCGTGATCTGGGTGCAGAACGGCCAGATCCAGTACGTCTCGACGTCCAACCACGGCTCGTTCACCGTGACCGCGGCCTCCGGCGTCCGCTTCGACGGCACGCACGCGAAGATCGTCTACCACAAGGACGGCATCCGCACGCACTGCTTCCGGCTGGCGAACACCAACGACGAGCCGCCGGAGAACGACAAGGGCACCTGGCAGTACCCGCCGCTGGTCGGCTGGAACGGCTACCCGGCGGGCCTGCGCGACAAGTTGAGCGCCTACGACTTCGGCAGCGCCAACTTCGGTCTGAAGGACGCCAACTTCACCAACCACCTGTCGTCGGCGAAGCCGTCCGGGATCGCCTTCGACCCCGCCGCGTGAGCCACGGCCGCCGTCCACGCTCGGGTCCGCGCTCCCCGACCGTGGACGGCGGCGCACCCACCCTCCATGATGTCCGGATGGATCTTCTCGACGAACTGCCGCCGGCCGTGTCGGCGAAGGAGCTGCTCGCCCTCGCCGAGGGTCATCACGCCCGAGCCGCCCGGCCGTTGGGCGCCCGGGGGGTCGCGGGACACCTGCTCAAGGCGGACCCGCTCGAGGCGCCGGGGCGTACGGCGCGGGAGCCGGCCGCCCGGGAGTCGCTACGACTCGCCGCCGGCCACCCGGAACTCGGGGCACCGCGGGGCTGCCTCGGCCTGGCCGTCGTAGCGGTGCACGCGGGCGGCACCGTGGACGGAGACGTCCGGTGACCGCCGTCGCACGGGTCCGGCACGCCGAGCGGTCCGATCTGCCGCGCGTCGCCGAACTCGCCGCGCAGCACGCGGAGTACGAGCGCGCCGCCCCGCCCGTGCCCGACCTCGCGAAGCGTCTGGCCGTGCTCCTCTTCGACACCCCGACGCCCCGGCTGTACTGCCTGGTCGCCGAACTGCCCGACGGCGAGGTCGTCGGCTACGCGACCTGCTCGCCCGAGCTCTCCACCTGGGAGTGCCGCGAGTATCTCCTCATGGACTGTCTGTTCCTCGTCCCCGGCCACCGCGGTCTGGGCCTGGGCGCCCTGCTGATGGACGCCGTGGCGGCACAGGCCCGGAGTCTGGGCCTGAGCGAGGTGCAGTGGCAGACCCCCGCCTGGAACGAGGGCGCGATCCGCTTCTACGCCCGGCTCGGCGCCCTCGGCACCGACAAGCGGCGCTTCAGCCTCAGAGCGACTCCCTGACGACGAAGGACCGGGCGCCCGCCACTCGTCCGCCTGTCCGGGAGACCGGCGCCGGCGGGCTGTCCCCCCGTGGCCGAAACCGCCGAGCGGCACGGCGCACGGCCCCGGAGGGTCTATCGTGTCCCGCATGTCCGTTCCGGAACTGATCCGTATCGTCTCCCGCGACTCGCCCATGGCACTGGCCCAAGTGGAGCGCGTGCGCTCGGAGTTGGCCGTCCTGCATCCCGGTGTGCGCACCGAGGTCGTGCCCGTGAAGACGACGGGCGACAAGTGGATGGGCGACCTGTCCAAGGTCGAGGGCAAGGGCGCGTTCACCAAGGAGGTCGACGCGGCGCTGCTGGCCGGTGCGGCGGATCTCGCGGTGCACTGCGTCAAGGACGTTCCGGCGGACCGGCCGCTGCCCGCGGGCACGGTGTTCGCCGCGTTCCTGAAGCGGGACGACATCCGGGACGCCCTCGTGCACCCGGGCGGCCGCACCCTGGACGAGCTGCCTGCCGGGACACGCATCGGCACCTCCTCGGTGCGCCGGGTCGCCCAGCTCGCCGCCACCCATCCCCACCTGGAGTGCGTGCCGTTCCGCGGCAACGCCAACCGGCGGCTGGAGAAGCTGGCGGCGGGCGAGGCGGACGCGCTGCTGCTCGCCGTGTCCGGCCTGGAGCGCATCGACCGGCGGGACGTCATCAGCGAGGTGCTGTCGCCGGAGACGATGATGCCGCCGATCGGCGCGGGCGTCCTCGCCCTCCAGTGCCGCGAGGGCGACACCGACGTCATCGACGCCGTCAGCGGACTCGGCGATCCGGCCACCCACCGGGAGGCCACGGCGGAACGCATGTTCCTGCACGTGCTCCAGGGCCACTGCAACAGCCCGATCGCCGGCTTCGCGCACGTCGACCGCGGCGGCGAACTGTCCCTGCGGGCCTGCGTGTTCACCCCGGACGGCAAGACCCGGCTGAACGCCCACGAGTGGGCCGGCCGGCTCGACCCGGCGACGCTCGGCACATCGGTGGCGGTGGCGCTGCTGCGGCAGGGCGCACGCGAGATCATCGACGGCATCCCGCACTGACCACCCGCCGGGGAGCGCGCGGCACCCGTCAGGCGCTGCCCTCTTCGGCCTGGTCGCGCAGGAAGTTGCTCACCTGGCGGGCCAGGCTGTCGCGTCCGGCGCCGACCGGGGCGCCGCCGGATCCCTCGGCCAGCCCGACGCCGCCCGTCCACAGTCGGCGGTCGGCCCAGTCGTCGTCGACCCGCATTTGGATCTGGACGTCCACCTGGCCGAGTGACGCCTCGGCTCCCGCCGCGTACAGGACGGCGGTGGCCCGGCGCAGCGGGTAGACGTCGAAGCCCTCGATGAACTGCGAGTTGCGCCAGTCGATGAACGCGCTCTCGCCCTCGGGGCCCAGCCGCACGTCGATCTGGCCGTCCTCGAGGTGGATGGTGGAGTGCTTGGCACCCCGGTTCTCGACGGTCACCCGCAGGCAGAAGTACGTCAGCCCCTCGGCGGCGTCGTCGCGTCCCCTGGGCGGCTCACTCTGCTCCAGGCGGTGGACGCGGACCCGCAGACCGGCATACTCGTCGTACTCGTGCCAGTCCCCGACCACGTTCGGCTCGTACACAGTCCACCTCTCGACTTCTACCGGCTGCTTCCTATCCGTGTGCCGATCGCACTGTCAAATGAGCGGAATGCGCTGTGGCCAGGGAATTCATCCCTTTTGATCGCCGATCAAGCCGTGCGCAGGCAGAATCCGCCGAGGGAGCGCGAAAGGCTTGCCGGAGGCGTGCCGCACATCACGTCCCCGAACCGTCCCGGCACGTTCCCCGACAAGATCAGCGGGCCGGCCGGCCCAGCAGTGCGGAGGCCGTGGTGAGCCGAACGCGGCGGCCACGACCAGCGCCCCGAAGTCGAGGGCGAGGTGCGCGGGCGCGCCGAGGAGCAGCCCCGCAGCGCGTCCACCGCACAGCCGAGCGGGGTGACCTCGCTGACGGCCCGGGCGAGCCGGGTGCAGGCGACGGGGTCCGTGCCGCTGTCGCTCGTCATGACTCCTCGGCCTCCTCGCGCAGGGTGACGGCGAGTGCGCGCAGGGCCGGGAGCGCCGCGCGCAGGGCGTCCCGCTCGGCGGCGTCGAGTCGGGCGACCTGCCGGCCGACGAGTGCGGCGCGCCGCTCCCGCCAGGCCCGCAGCCGGGCCACGGCCGCCCCGGTGAGCAGCAGCCGGGCGACGCGCCGGTCTGCGGGGTCGGTCTCGCGGACCAGGTATCCGTCCTTGACCAGCTGGTCGACGAGGGTCGAGACGGAGTTGCCCGCCAGGTACAGCTCCCTGGCCGCGTCCGAGACGCCGATGCCGGGCCGTGCCTCGACGAGGCGCAGCAGCTCGGCCTCGGCGCCGCGCAGCCGCGGCACGGTCAGACCGCCCGCAGCCGCCGTCCGAGCAGTCGCTGGACGCCGACGAGCGCGTCCGCGAGCTCTTCCGGCAACGTCCCCTGGTCCTCCGCCGTCTCCTGGTCCACGCGACCGGGATTACCCCTGCATCAGAGGTAACCACCCCGAGGGGAAGCCCAAGGGGCACCGAGGGACGCCGGGGACGCCACCGGAAGTCAAGAGCAACGCGGAACAAAAGGGAAAAAGTGTTTCAAGTGCCGCCATCACGGGAATTCGGTAGGGGTGCTTCGGAC
Organism: Streptomyces sp. NPDC060000; assembly: GCF_042737375.1. Lineage (NCBI taxonomy): Bacteria > Bacillati > Actinomycetota > Actinomycetes > Kitasatosporales > Streptomycetaceae > Streptomyces > Streptomyces sp. NPDC060000. The sequence goes on along the minus strand of NZ_JBHWUU010000103.1, from coordinate 6,179 downwards.
AGGAGGCACGTCCGTGGGATCCCGCAGAGCGGCCGGTCCCGGGTGCTCTCCCGTCAGCCGGAGTGCGCGAGTCCCACGGTGTCCGAGCCTCCCATCGGCTCCCTCCTGGGGAAGGCGCTCGTGATGCGTAGCACCGTCAGAACCAAGCAGCATCCCCACGACGACGCCCCGGACACGGGCGAGTCCTTCGTACGGCTCGCCGGTCTGTCCGACGGTCCGGAGCGCCAGGCGCTCAAGGACGAACTGATCCGGCTCTGGCTGCCCATGGCCGAGCGGATCGCCGTCCGTTTCCGGGGGCGCGGCGAGAATCTCGAGGACCTGTACCAGGTCGCCGCCCTGGGACTCGTCAAGGCCGTCGATCACTACGACCCGGAGCGCGGCCGCGCCTTCGAGGCGTACGCGGTACCGACGATCACCGGCGAGATCAAGCGGCATTTCCGCGACCACATGTGGACCCTGCATGTACCGCGGCGGGTCCAGGACCTGCGCAACCGGGTCCGCAGCGCCGCGAAGGAACTGTCGCAGACGACTCGGGGCCGGCCGCCGACCTTCGCCGAGATCGCCGCGTACGCGCAGCTGACCGAGGACGAGGTGCGCACCGGGGCGGAGGCGCTGGAGTGCTTCTCCGCACTGTCCCTGGAGGCCGAACTGCCCGGCACCGACGGCTATGCCCTCGAGGACGCCCTCGGCGACCCCGACCCGGGCTACGACACCGTTGTCGACCGGGTGGCCGTGGCGCCCTGCCTCAGGGCCCTGCCGGAACGCGAACGGACCATCCTGTACCTGCGGTTCTTCGCGGGCATGACGCAGAGCCGGATAGCGGAGGAACTGGGCATCTCGCAGATGCACGTCTCACGGCTGCTCAGCAGTTGCTTCGCACGACTGCGCGAGGAGATCGCCGCCGAGGCGAAGTGACCCGCACGGCAGAGGGGACGCGCCCGGAATCCGGACGGGGCCGTGCCGGTCCAGGAAGTCCTCCAGTCGCGCGCCGATCTCCTCGGGCGCCTCGCCGATGCGCCCCGGACGAGGATCGGTTCGGCGACGCCGCGCGGCCTGACGTCGGTGTGCCGCGAGACCTCTCTCGGCACGAGCCGGCCCCGGTCGGCGACACCCGCCCCGGCGCGACCACCACGCCGATCGCCCGGTCCCCCACGGCGTGGGACGCGACCGCCCTCTTCAGCTGGTCGGCCTCCTGATCGGCCTCCTGATCGACCTACTCCTGGAGGGCGACGATCCGAGCCGTTTCGTCACGGGTTCCGTGCGGTACTCGAGTCAGCGATCCATCGCTCCATCGCTCCAACCGGGTGACTCGGCAGGCGCCCGGGACGGTTCCGGCCGGACACTGGTGGTAGCCCCGCCCGCCGGCCACAGACCAGGAACGCGAGTGCCATGAACCATCGCCCGACATCCGCCCCCGGTGCACGCGGATCCGTCTCCACGGACTCCGTGTTCGGTGCGCCCTGCTGGGTGAGTCTGACCAGTCGCGACCTGGACGCCACGCAGGACTTCTACTGGGCCGTGCTGGGCTGGGAGTGGCGCCGGGGCCTGCTGGGCGACCACTTCCGTACGGCCCTGGTCGGCAGCGTCCCGGTCGCCGGAATCGCCGCCGTCGCCTCGATGTGGCAGATGGCGGTCGCCTGGACTCCGTACTTCGCGGTACCGAGCGCGGACGACGCCGCGTCCCGAGCCCGGGAGCGCGGCGGGACCGTGGCCGTGGGCCCCATCTCGCTCCAGCCCGGCCGGGCGGCGCTGCTGGCCGACCGCGACGGCGCGACCTTCGGCATCTGGGAGGGGGAACTGATCGGCAACTGGGAGGCCTGGCGGCAGGCGGCGCCCGCCTTCATCAGGCTGCACACCCGTGACGCCTTCGACTCCGCCATCTTCTACGGCGAGCTGCTCGACTGGGCCACGGACCGTCCCGGCAGTGTCGAGGTCCACTACGAGCGCGGCGAGGTCGTGCTGCGCAGCCGGGGCGATGTCGTCGCCCGGATCGAGTCGGGCGCGCTGGAGGCGGCGCCCGACCCCACGATCCGTCCGCACTGGCAGGTCCACTTCGCCGTCGCGGACGTGACGTCGTGCGCCCGGGCGGCGGAGAAGCACGGCGGCAGCGTGCTGTTCGAGACCGCCCGCGAGGCCGTGCTGCGCGACCCGGACGGCGCCCAGTTCACGGTGACCTCGCACCGGCAGCGCTGAGCCCCTCCGGGCCGCCCGGTCTCACTTCGAACGGCGTGGGGGCCGTGACAGCACGATCAGGCTGCGGGCCTCGAGCGTGACCTGCGCGCCCGCCTTGCACTCCGTCTCGTCCGGACCGCCGTCGGGCTCCACGGTGTCCGCGCACACCGTCCAGCGCTCGCCGTACGCGGCGCCGGGCAGCCGGAAGACGACGGGTTCCCAGTAGCTGTTGAACAGCAGCAGGAACGAGTCGTCCACCACGGGCCGGCCGCGCGGGTCGGGTTCGGCGATGGCGTCGCCGTTGAGGAAGACGCCCACGCTGTGTGCGTCGGCGCGCTGCCAGTCGCGGTCCGTCATCTCGCTCGCGTCCGGACGCAGCCAGACCAGGTCGGGCAGCGGCTGCCCCGCGTGTCTGACGGTCTCTCCCCGGAAGAAGCGGCGCCGGCGCAGCACGGGATGGGCGGCGCGCAGGGCGACCAGACGGCGGCAGAAGTCCGTGAGGCCACGTTGCTCGTCGGTCAACCGCCAGTCGACCCAGGAGACTTCGCTGTCCTGGCAGTAGGCGTTGTTGTTGCCGCGCTGGGTGCGGCCGAGTTCGTCGCCGTGGCCGATCATGGGGATGCCCTGCGAGAGCAGCAGCGTGGCGAGCAGGTTGCGCTGTTGCCGGGCCCGCAGTTCGAGTACCGCGGGGCGCTCGGTGGGGCCCTCGGTCCCGCAGTTCCAGGAACGGTTCGTGCTCTCGCCGTCCCGGTTGCCCTCGCCGTTGGCCTCGTTGTGCTTGTCGTTGTACGAGACGAGGTCACGCAGGGTGAACCCGTCGTGTGCGGTGACGAAGTTGACGCCGGCACGCGGGCGGCGCCCGCTGCGGGCGTACAGGTCCGAGGAACCGGTCAGCCGGGAGGCGAACTCGCCCAGCGAGCCGGGTTCCGACCGCCAGAAGTCGCGTACGGCGTCGCGGTAGGGGCCGTTCCACTCCGACCACAGCGGCGGGAAGTTGCCCACCTGGTAGCCGCCCTCGCCGACGTCCCACGGCTCGGCGATCAGCTTGACGCGGCTGATCACGGGGTCCTGCTGGATGAGGTCGAAGAACGCGGACAGCCGGTCCACCTCGTGGAACTGGCGGGCGAGTGTGGCCGCCAGGTCGAATCGGAAGCCGTCGACATGCATCTCCGTCACCCAGTACCGCAGCGAGTCCATGATCAGCTGAAGGACGTGCGGGTGCCGCATGAGCAGGCTGTTGCCGGTGCCGGTGGTGTCGTAGTAGTGCGACCAGTCACCGTCCACCAGCCGGTAGTAGGAGGCGTTGTCGATGCCCCGGAAGGAGAGGGTGGGGCCCATCTCGTTGCCCTCGGCGGTGTGGTTGTAGACGACGTCGAGGATCACTTCCAGGCCGGCCTCGTGCAGCGCCTTCACCATGGCCTTGAACTCGGTGACCTGCTCGCCGCGAGTGCCGTGGGCGGCGTAGGCGTTGTGCGGGGCGAAGAAGCCGATGGTGTTGTAGCCCCAGTAGTTGGACAGGCCCCGGTCCGTCAGCACGCCGTCCTGCACGTACTGGTGCACGGGCATCAGCTCGATCGCCGTCACACCCAGCGAGGTGAGGTGCTCGGTCACCGCGGGGTGCGCGAGGCCGGCGTAGGTGCCCCGCAGGGCGGGCGGGACGTCGGGGTGGGTGCGGGTGAGACCGCGTACATGGGCCTCGTAGATCACCGTCTCGGCGTAAGGGCGCCGCAGCGGCTCGTCGTCGCCCCAGTCGAAGGCGGAGTCGGTGACCACTCCGAGCAGCGTGTGTCCGGCGCTGTCGGCAGGGTCGGGGCGGTCGCCGGCCCGCTCGAAGAGGGCGGCGTGGTTGTCGATCTGGCCGTCCACGGCACGCGCGTACGGGTCCAGGAGCCACTTGGCCGGGTTGCACCGGTGGCCGGAGGGCGGGTTCCACGGCCCGTGCACCCGGAAGCCGTAGCGCTGCCCGGGACCGGTCCCGGGCAGATACCCGTGCCAGACGAAGCCGTCGACCTCGGTCAGCGGGACGTCACGGGTGGTGCCGTCGTCGTCGACGAGGATGAGGTCGACGCGCTCGGCGACCTCGCTGAACAGCGCGAAGTTGGTGCCCTGTCCGTCGAAGTCGGCACCCAGTGGGAGGGGGCGCCCGCTCCAGGCGGGCACCCCGGCCTTCCGGCCCTTCCGGTCCTTCCGGTTCGGCCGTGAGGTCACCGGGCGGCCTCCAGAATGCCGCGCATCCCGTCCGCCGGGGCGGCCAGCGCCGCCACCGGCAGCTCGCGGGGCACTTGGAGCACCTCACGCAGGTCCGGCGCGGGCGTGGTCGGCACCAGCGGGACGCGCTCACCGGAGCGGGCCCGCTGGGAGAACCAGATGACCTTGCTCCCGGTGTCGGTGGCGCAGCAGCCCCAGCCGTCGCTCATCGCCGCGATGCGCTCCAGACAGACCCGCAGGTCCAGGTCGGGACGCAGCCGGTGGTCGGCGCCCCCGACGGCCGTGATCAGGTGTTGCCCGTTCCACCACATCTCGACCGAGGTGTGCTTGTCCGTGGCGTGTTCGTCGATGGCCGTCAGCAGCATCTCGGTGCCGCGGCAGACGGTCTCGACGTGCGCCTCGAGGTCCCAGCACTGCAGGTGGGCGGCCAGGATGCGCCTGACCTGTCCGACCCGTTCCGCACTGACGTCCACATCGAGGTGGTAGTAGCAGGGGACTGCTGTCTTCATCGTCGTTCGCTCCTCACCGGCGAGGCTCCCACTCCTGCTCGGCCCGACGGGCCAGAGTTCCCACTACGAAGCGTGAGCGGTAATCGCTTCAGAGTCACAACCACAGTGGGGCTGCTACGCCATTCGTGCAACACGAGCACACCACAACCAAGATCCAACAGGACGTTGGGTGATGCGCCGTGCACCATAAGTGAAGGCCTCGGGAGGTTGGACGCATTTCGCGCCTCTGTGGGTAGGGCCGACCCGCTCGCCTCGAGCGACGTACCTCGTGAACTCCCGGAAGGTGACCAGCGCGATGCTGCAACCAGCGAAGACCGAAGTCGCCAGAACCCTGCGCAGTTACCGGGCCTGGGAGCGGGACATGCTGGCGCGGCCCGACGATCGCACGGCGCGGGCCGCCTTCGAGGACTGCGGCTACACGCTGTGCGTGCTGATGGGCAAACGCTGCGCCCGGGAGGCCGCGGACGCCGCCGAGCAGTATCTGCGCGCCGGTACGGACGCCCACCGCCGGGAGCGCAGGGCACCGAACCTCAGGAACGGCGTCGCACGGCTCACCGTGACGCGGCCCCTCCCCCGCCTGCCGGCGGAGACGTAGCGCTCCGGCTCGGCGCGGTCCGATCGCCCAACACCGGGCGAACGAAAGCCAGTTTCAGTCAATGGAGGTGCAAAGGTGAAGTCCACCAGGGCGATCGGCCGAATCCCGGTGCGGGACGTCGAACCGCGGGTCGATTGCGGCCGGCGGCCGGCGAAAGCCGTGACCGGGGAGACGGTGCGGATCTCCGCCACGGTGTTTCGCGAGGGTCACGACGCCGTCGGCGCCAACGTGGTCCTCAAGGACCCGGACGGCGGCCGTGGGCCCTGGACACCGATGCGCGAGCTCGCTCCCGGCAGCGATCGCTGGGGAGCCGATGTGACCCTGGAGGCCATGGGCGTCTGGACGTACACCGTGGAGGCCTGGAGCGACCCGATCGCCACCTGGCGCCACCACGCGGGGATCAAGATCCCGGCGGGGATCGACCCGGGTCTGGTTCTGGAGGAGGGCGGCCAGTTGTACGAGCGGGCCGCCGCCCGCGCCCCGCGCGGACCGGAGCGCGCCCTGCTGCGGGCTGCGGCGAAGAAGCTGCTCGACGACTCGGCTCCGGTGGCCGAGCGCTACGCGGCGGCCCTGGCCCCGGAGGTGGACGCCGTCCTCGGCCGGCATCCGTTGCGGGAACTGGTCACCGCCTCCGAGCCGCTGCCGCTGCTCGTCGAGCGCGAACGCGCCCTGTACGGCGCCTGGTACGAGTTCTT
>NZ_JBHWUU010000102.1:0-32960 GCF_042737375.1 Streptomyces sp. NPDC060000 | reverse complement strand
GGCCCCGGGTACGCCCTGAATACCGGCCTCCGCCGTGGCTACTTCTTGCCCTTGCCGGATCCCGCGTTCTCGTCGCTGCTCAGAACGGCGATGAAGGCCTCCTGCGGAACCTCCACGGAACCCACCATCTTCATCCGCTTCTTGCCTTCCTTCTGCTTCTCCAGCAGCTTCCGCTTCCGGGAGATGTCACCGCCGTAGCACTTGGCGAGGACGTCCTTGCGGATGGCGCGGATCGTCTCGCGGGCGATCACCCGGGAGCCGATGGCGGCCTGGATCGGCACCTCGAAGGCCTGCCGCGGGATGAGCTCGCGCAGCTTGGCGACGAGCCGCACACCGTACGCGTACGCCGCGTCCTTGTGGGTGACCGCAGAGAAGGCGTCCACCTTGTCGCCGTGCAGCAGGATGTCGACCTTGACCAGGCTGGAGGCCTGCTCGCCGGTGGGCTCGTAGTCCAGGGAGGCGTAGCCGCGCGTCTTGGACTTCAGCTGGTCGAAAAAGTCGAAGACGATCTCCGCGAGCGGGAGCGTGTAACGGATCTCGACCCGGTCCTCCGAGAGGTAGTCCATGCCGAGCAGGGTGCCGCGCCGGGTCTGGCACAGCTCCATGATCGACCCGATGAACTCGGAGGGCGCGAGGATCGTGGCGCGTACGACGGGCTCGTACACGTCGTCGATCTTCCCCTCGGGGAACTCGCTCGGGTTCGTGACCGTGTGCTCGGCACCGTCCTCCATGACGACGCGGTAGACCACGTTGGGCGCGGTGGCGATGAGATCGAGCCCGAACTCGCGCTCCAGCCGCTCACGGATCACGTCGAGGTGCAGCAGGCCGAGGAAGCCGACGCGGAAGCCGAAGCCGAGGGCGGCGGAGGTCTCCGGCTCGTAGACCAGCGCGGCGTCGTTGAGCTGGAGCTTGTCGAGCGCGTCGCGCAGCTCCGGGTAGTCCGAACCGTCGAGGGGGTACAGGCCCGAGAACACCATCGGCTTGGGGTCCTTGTACCCGCCGAGGGCCTCGGTCGCGCCCTTGTGCAGGGTGGTGATGGTGTCACCGACCTTGGACTGCCGGACGTCCTTCACACCGGTGATCAGATAGCCGACCTCACCGACGCCGAGGCCGTCGGCCGACTTCATCTCGGGGGCCGAGACACCGATCTCCAGCAGCTCGTGGGTCGCGCCGGTGGACATCATCCGGATGCGCTCGCGCTTGTTGAGCTGGCCGTCGATGACACGCACGTACGTCACGACACCGCGGTAGGAGTCGTACACCGAGTCGAAGATCATGGCGCGCGCGGGGGCGTCCTGGACGCCGACCGGGGCGGGGACCTCGGCGACGACCCGGTCCAGCAGCGCCTCGACGCCCAGGCCGGTCTTGGCGGAGACCCTGAGCACGTCCGCGGGGTCGCAGCCGATGAGGTTGGCGAGCTCCTCGGAGAACTTCTCGGGCTGGGCGGCCGGAAGGTCGATCTTGTTCAGTACGGGGATGATCTTGAGGTCGTTCTCCATCGCCAGGTAGAGGTTGGCGAGGGTCTGGGCCTCGATGCCCTGGGCGGCGTCGACGAGGAGGACGGTGCCCTCACAGGCCGCGAGCGACCGCGAGACCTCGTAGGTGAAGTCGACGTGCCCCGGGGTGTCGATCATGTTGAGGATGTGCGTGTTGCCCGGATCCTGACTCGGGGCCCAGGGCAGGCGCACGGCCTGGGACTTGATCGTGATGCCGCGCTCGCGCTCGATGTCCATGCGGTCGAGGTACTGAGCACGCATCTGCCGCTGATCGACCACTCCGGTCAGCTGCAGCATGCGGTCGGCGAGCGTGGACTTGCCGTGGTCGATGTGCGCGATGATGCAGAAATTGCGAATCAGAGCCGGGGCGGTACGGCTCGGCTCGGGCACATTGTTAGGGGTCGCGGGCACGCAGGGTCCTGTCTCTTGAGGCGCCTTGTGCCTCGGGTCGGATCGATACGTAGGCTCCATGGTCCCACGGGCGGCGACCGGGGACCGGTTTGGGCCACTCGCGGGGCCACTGGTAGTCTGGGCAGCTGTGTCTCGTGCCCTCTCAGCACGAGGCCCTTCTCCTCGGAGAACTTCTCGGAGAGCACTTTCCCGGAAGGACTTCGAGGCATCTCGGAAACTCATCGGTACGGGACCCGTAAGGGCTCGTGCCTGAACCTGAAAAGGCTCATTCGTGGCGAACATCAAGTCCCAGATCAAGCGGATCAAGACCAACGAGAAGGCTCGGCTGCGCAACAAGGCCGTCAAGTCCTCCCTGAAGACCGCGATCCGCAAGGCCCGCGAGGCCGCTGCCGCGGGTGACGTCGAGAAGGCCACCGAGTACCAGCGCGCTGCGGCGCGTCAGCTCGACAAGGCCGTCTCGAAGGGCGTCATCCACAAGAACCAGGCCGCCAACAAGAAGTCGGCGCTTGCTTCCAAGGTCGAGACCCTCAAGGGCTGAATCCCTTATCTGATCTGATCTGATCTGATCGCCGGAGGGGTCCAGCGGGCCCTCTCTCATCCGCTCCCGTCCGGCACCCCCGAGCCTGTACGCGGCCTGCGTTCGCCACGCGGGTACGGGCTCACCAGCTTGATCGATCTGAACCGGAGGCCCCGGCTTCCGCCCTTCCCCAGGGCGGGAGCCGGGGCCTCCGTCGTCGATCGTCACCCACCGAAGTCGCCGATCATGGCCAGAGCTCGCCCATCACGGCAAGGCGGTCGTCGCTCACGACCAGAAGTCGTTGCTCACGTCGATGTCCTCGACGCACTCGTCGAGGTCGCTCATCTTGTCGCCGACGATCCGGAAGACGATGCCCCCGTTGTCGTCCATGTGCTTGCCGTTGCGGTCGGCGGTTACGCGGTGCAGGGAGACAGCGTGCCCCCGGCCGTCGACGAGTACGGTGCGCAGGTCGACGCGCAACGACCCGCCCGTCTCCGAGAACAGCCTGCCGTACATGTCGATGACCGCGTCGAGGCCCTTGAAATCCCCGGAGAGCATGTGGGAACCGGGCACATGGTGCGTACAGTCCCCCGTCATCATGCCGCGCAGGGCATCCATGTCTCCGCGCGTGAAGGCCTCGTATCCCTTGCGGACGAGAGCCGCGTGCGGGTGTTCAGCCATGTCGATCGCCACCTTTCGCATGCGTCGGCGATGTGCGGCCGGTACCTCCGATTCTCCTCCGCACCATGCGAACGGCTACTGGATCACCCCGGAGGCACTTGGTGCGGGCGGGCTACCCGCCTCCCCCCGGCCGGCGGCTACCCGCGTCCCCCGGATCGCGCCGCCCGTGCGATGGCCACGACGGCCTTCTCGAGGGCGTACTCGGGATCGTCGCCGCCGCCCTTGACTCCCGCGTCCGCCTCGGCCACGGCCCGCAGCGCGACCGCCACCCCGTCCGGTGTCCAGCCCCGCATCTGCTGGCGCACCCGGTCGATCTTCCAGGGCGGCATGCCCAGCTCCCGCGCGAGATCGGCCGGCCGGCCACCGCGCGCCGAGGACAGCTTGCCGATGGCCCGCACTCCCTGGGCGAGCGCACTGGTGATCAGCACGGGCGCGACTCCGGTCGCCAGCGACCAGCGCAGCGCCTCCAGCGCCTCGGCGGCACGCCCCTCCACCGCCCGGTCGGCGACGGTGAAGCTCGAGGCCTCGGCCCGCCCGGTGTAGTACCGCCCGACGACGGCCTCGTCGATGGTCCCCTCGACGTCGGCGACCAGCTGGGACACCGCCGACGCCAGCTCCCGCAGATCACTGCCGATGGCGTCGACGAGCGACTGACAGGCCTCTGACGTGGCCGACCGCCCGGTCACCCGGAACTCCTGCTTCACAAAGGCCAGCCGGTCCGCCGGCTTGGTCATCTTCGGACAGGCCACCTCCCGCGCCCCCGCCTTGCGCGCGGCGTCCAGCAGTCCCTTGCCCTTCACGCCCCCCGCGTGCAACAGCACGAGCGTGATCTCCTCGGCGGGCGACCCCAGGTACGCCTTGACGTCCTTGACCGTGTCGGCGGACAGGTCATGCGCGTTGCGTACGACCACGACCTTGCGCTCAGCGAAGAGCGACGGGCTGGTCAGCTCGGCGAGCGTGCCGGGCTGCACCTGGTCCGGAGTCAGGTCGCGTACGTCCGTGTCGGCGTCGGCGGCCCTGGCGGCGGCCACCACCTCCTGCACGGCACGGTCGAGCAGCAGGTCCTCCTGGCCCACGGCAAGCGTCACCGGGGCGAGAGGATCGTCATTCGCAGTCTTCCTGGCCATCCCCGAAAGCATCCCACGAGCCACTGACATCCCGACGACGGTCCACCGGGCACCGCCGCCGGGCCACGCGCCGCCGGGCCACGCGGCCACCGACGGTCGACGGGGCACCGCCGCCGGGTTACCGGGCCGCCGACGCCCGGTTCAACCGACGCCAGGTTCCACCGACGCAGCACGGCCGTCGGGCCCACGGGCCCGGGGGCGACGAGCCGCCGACCCCGGAGCGACGGGCCACGAGCCACCGACCGCGACCGCGGACCACGAGCACGAGCCACGGGCACGGGGCGCGCGGGGCGCGCGGACAGGGCCATGGGCGACGGGGCGACCGGGGCACGCGGACAGGGCCATGGGCGACGGGGCGACCAGGGCGCTGGACCACGGACCACGCGGTGCACGGCGCGCGCGGGGCGACGAGGCCAGGGCCACGGGGCATGGGCCACGAGCCACGGTGCACGGCGCGCGTGGGCGAAAGGACAGGGCCACGGGGCCATGGGTCACGGGGCGACGATGCCTCAGGGTTCCTCGCGCCAGCCCTCCCACTCCCCTGCGAACTCGTCCAGCGCCGCCGCGTCGAGCTGCTCCTCCTCGTCTCGCAGCAGGACGAGCCACTGCGCGTCCTCCGCGTCGTCCTCCCCCGCCAGCGCGTCCCGGACGACCCTCGGCTCCTCGCGTACCCCGAACCGCTCCCCGAACTCCTGGGCCACCTCTTCCGCAGCGTCGCGATCGGGCAGCACCAGCACATGTCTCACATCACTCACGGGACCATTTTCCGACACGCGCTCAGGAGGCGGTGACCCGGCAGACCTGGCAGACGGCCCGGCAGTCGGTCGAGAACCCACTCAGCCCTCCTCCGCCCTCACTCACGCGTCACGCGCAGTTCCCCGCCCGTGCCGGTGGTGACCGCCAGTGCTCCGTCCCGGTCCGTCCGCAGCACCTCCGCCCCTCCCGCGCGCAGTGCCGCGACCGTGCTGGGCGCGGGATGTCCGTACGGGTTGTCCGCGCCGCACGAGATCAGCGCCAGTCGCGGGGCCACCGCCCGTATGAGGTCCGGATCCTGGTAGGCCGAGCCGTGATGGGCCACCTTGAGCACGTCCACCCCACGCACCAGCGGTGCCGCCGACGATCGCAACAGCGCCCGCTGGGCCGGGGGTTCGAGGTCTCCGAGCAGCAGCATCCGCAGCCCGGCGACCCGCACGAGCAGCGTCACGCTCGCGTCGTTGGGCCCCTCCGGCCGCGGCGCCGGGTCCGGTGGCGGCCACAGCACCTCCCAGTCGAGAGCGCCGATCCGCCGCCGCTCCCCTGCCCCGGCCCGTACCACCGGCACGTTCCGCGCCGCCGCCTCCTTCCGCACGAACTCCACCTGGTCCACGGGCTCCTCGAACCCCGTCGTCTGGATCGCCCCCACCGCCCGGCCCCGCAGCACCCCCGGCAGCCCGGCCACGTGATCGGCGTGGAAGTGGGTGAGCACCACGAGCGGCACCCGGGTGATACCGAGCTCGCGCAGACACCGGTCGACCAGTACCGGATCCGGCCCCGCGTCCACCACCACGCCGGCGCCGCCGCCCGCCGCGAGGACGGTCGCGTCGCCCTGCCCCACGTCACACATCGCAAGCCGCCAGCCCGGGGGTGGCCAGCCCGTGAGCACCCGGGTCAGCGGCGGCGGTCGCACCACCACGAGCAGAAGCAGGACCCCGCAGACCGCGCACAGCCACGGGTACCTCGACAGCCGTCGCCCCAGCAGCACCACCGCGCCCGTGACCAGAGCGAGCAACGACGCCCCGCCCCAACCCCCCGGCCAGTCCACTCCCCCGCCGGGCAGAGCCGCCCCGGCCCGCGCCACGCCGGCGATCCACCCGGCCGGCCAACTGGCGCACCACGCCAGCGCCTCGGCCACCGGCATCGCCACGGGTGCCGTCGCCAGCACCGTGAAGCCCAGCACCGTCGCCGGCGCGACCGCGAACTCCACCAGGAGATTGCAGGGCACCGCCACCAGACTGACCCGCGCCGACAGCACGGCCACGACCGGCGCACACAGAGCCTGCGCGGCTCCCGCGGCCGCCAACGCCTCCGCGAGCCGCGGGGGCACCCGGCGCCGTCGCAGCGCGGCACTCCAACGTGGTGCCAGCGTCAGCAGGGCCCCGGTGGCCAGCACGGACAGCAGGAACCCGTAACTCCGGGCCAGCCACGGGTCGTACAGCACCAACAGCAGCACCGCTGTGGCCAGCGCCGGGATCAGGGATCTACGGCGGCCGGTCGCCAGGGCGAGGAGCACGATCGCTCCGCAGGCCGCGGCGCGCAGCACACTCGGGTCGGGCCTGCACACCACCACGAACCCGAGCGTGAGCACAGCGCCGAGCAGCGCGGTCGCCCGGAGCGGGACGCCGAGGCGAGGTGCCAGACCGCGGCGCTCGACGTGCTGGGCCAGCCCCGGCGGGCCGAGGAGCAGGGCGAGGATGATCGTGAGGTTGCTGCCGGAGACGGCGAGGGTGTGCGCCAGGTCCGTCGCCTTGAACGCCTCGTCCAGTTCGGGTGTGATCCGCGAGGTGTCCCCCACTACCAGCCCCGGCAGCAGCGCCCTCGCGTCCGCCGGGAGTCCGTCGGTGGCCGTGCGCAGCCCCGCCCGCAACCGTCCCGCCAACCGCTGCGCGCCCGAAGGTTCCCGCACGACCGACGGCACCGCACGGTCCCGCACCCGCAGCACGGCCGCGATCCGGTCCCCACCGGCCAGCGCGGGCACCAGCCGCCCGGTCACCCGCACCCGCGTGGACGGCAACAGTTCGAGCCACGAAGACCCCTCCCGCGCCCCGGAACCCCACGCACGACCAGGCACCGGGCGACCGGGCACCTGACGGCCCTCGGCTTCCGCCCTTGTCCCACCCGCGCCCCGGTGCGAGCCGACGTCCACCAGCATCAGCACCGGGGCCCGCGTCGCCACGGCGGTCCGTGCCGTCCCCTCGACACTGCGCACCTCGGCGTCGATCAGGACGGAATCCGGCGTCACATGGTCCCCTCTGACTCGGGGCCGGGTGAGTCGTGGGTCGGAGGTGATCTCGACCTCGGCCGTCACGGTCGTGTACTCCCGCGCCAGCTCCGGCACCGGCCCCCGGCGCAGATCGGCCCCGTGCAGCCCGGCCGACGCGGCAGCCGCGGCCACGCAGAGCAACGAGGCGGCGACGGTGACGCGGGGCCAGACAGCGCCGACCGGGCGGCGGACCGGGCGCAGGCCCCAAGCCCGGCGAGACAAGTGGCCGCCGCCACCAGCGCCACGGATCTCCCCACGGCCCTCTCCAGAACCCTCCCCACGGCCCGTCCCACGGCCCTCTCCAGAACGTCCCCTGCGGCCCCCTCGGCGGATCTCCCAACGACCCTCTCCAAAACCCTCCCCACGGCCCGTCCCACGGCCCTCCCCACGGTTCTCCCCGCCTCCCTCGCCAGGCCCCGCACCGCGTCCCGCTTCCCGACGCCTCGCGATCAAAAGGGCGCCGGCGGCCAGCAGACATGCGGTCACGAGGCCGACCACCCACCCTGGAGACGCGTCCAACGTCAGTGCCGCCGTCGCCCAGGCCGCGAGCGCAGGCGGCACGAGCCGTAGATCCACCGGCCCTTCCTGACGCGGGTTGGCGGCGCCCAGCCGCTTCCCGGAGGCCGCGTGCACGGCTCGGCGGGCGGGCGATCCGGGTGCGGGCCGCGCACGGACGACCTCGGCGTCTTCGCTCCTCATGGCCGCACGAGGTTCCGCAGGTCGGCGAAGCGCCGCTCGCCGATGCCGTTGACCTCGCGCAGTTCGTCCACCGATCGGAAACCGCCGTGCTGGGTGCGGTAGTCGATGATGTGCTGCGCCAACACGGGTCCCACGCCGGGCAGCGTGTCGAGCTGGTCCACCGTGGCCGTGTTGAGGGAGACCGGGGCCTGGGGACCGGCGCCCGGGCCGGCACCGCCGGAACCCGCCGCTTGTGCACCCGCTCCCGGGCCGGCGGTCCCGGCCTGCGGGACGGGAGCGCCGACGACGACCTGCTCCCCGTCGACGAGGAAGCGCGCGCGGTTGAGACCGTCGGTGTCGGTGCCCGGTCGCACCCCGCCGGCCGCCCCCAATGCGTCGGCCACCCGGGAACCGGCCGGGAGGCGGTGGATCCCGGGCTTCCTCACCTTGCCGCTCACATCCACCACGATCTCGGCCCCGGCCGTGCTTCCGGTGCCCGTCGGGACGGTGGACGCGCCGGAAGTGGCTGGCCCGGCAGCCGAGTTCAGCTCGCCCGCGTCGTAGGGTGCGGCGGCGCGGACCACCTCGGGTGCCCGCACCGGCTGGGCCCGGCCGACCCAGAAGTGCTGCACGGCGAAGGCGGCGGCGAGGACGAGCAGCACGGTGAGCGCGAGCACACTCCTGCGTTCCAGTCCGCAGCGCGTCTGCAACCACACCGGCATCCGCTCCCGCAGAGCAAGCCCCGCCCGCTCCTGCCAAGCTTGTACGGCAGAGGGGGCACTCCGCTCACGAGCTTGCTCGCCGTCGATTTCACCCTCGCCCTCGGCGTCGGCACCGGCACCGGCACAGACGTCGACATCGGCATGGACGTACCGCTCATTCCTGTCGCCGGGCTTGCCATGCCTGCCAGGCGTATCGGGCTTGCCGGGCATGCCGCCCGTCGGCCCGTCAGGCCTCGCCAGAGCACCCGGCGGCCCCATCCCCATCTCCCCCGGATCCCGGTCCCGTTCGGAGAACAGCACCTTCGCCCGGCGACGGATCTCCTCCGCCGTGGCATGACGGTGTCCGGGCGGGCGTGCGTTCCGGTGTCCGGTCCGTCGTCCGATGCGGCTGCCGCCAGGTGGACGGATACGGTGGGAACGGCCGTCGGAGCCGGGGTCCCGGCCGGGGCCACTGGTCGCGTTACTGCTGCGTGAGCGTGATCGAAGTGCCATGCGACGAGGATCGGACACTTCGTCATATCGCGTTGATCTTGCTCAATTTCCGTGGATCACCACCCGGTTGTGGACAACTCCACCACTCGCAGGGGTGAGCCGACCTTGAACCGGCCTCAGCGCGGTGAGACCACGACTCCCAGCAGCCCTGGGCCGGTGTGCGCCCCGATCACCGCGCCGACCTCGCTCACATGCAGGTCGGCGAGTCCCGGCACACGTGATCGCAGACGGTCGGCGAGAGCGGACGCCCGGTCGGGAGCGGCGAGATGATGCACGGCGATGTCGACCGGCGCGCTGCCCGCCCGGTCGGCCCCGAGTTCCTCCAGGCGGGCGATCGCCTTCGACGCCGTCCGCACCTTCTCGAGCAGGTCGATGCGCCCCCCGTTCAGCTGGAGCAGCGGCTTCACCGCGAGCGCGGAGCCCAACAGGGCCTGGGCGGCGCCGATCCGGCCGCCGCGGCGCAGGTAGTCAAGGGTGTCGACGTAGAAGTAGGCGGAGGTGCCGGCGGCCCGTTTCTCCGCCGCGGTGACCGCCTCGTCGACGGTGCCGCCCGTCTCCGCGACCTCGGCCGCCGCGAGCGCGCAGAAGCCGAGCGCCATCGCGACCATGCCGGTGTCCACCACCCGCACCGGCACCTGTGTCCCGCGTGCCGCGACGACCGCCGCGTCGTAGGTGCCGGACAGCTCGGCGGAGAGGTGGAGGGAGACGATGCCGGAGGCGCCGGACTCGGCGATTCTGCGGTACGTCTCGGCGAAGAGCTGGGGGCTGGGGCGCGAGGTCGTGACGGAGCGTCGCTTCTGCAACGCCTGGGCGAGAGAACGGGTCGAGATCTCGTTGCCCTCTTCAAGGGCCTGGTCGCCGAGGACGACGGTCAGGGGCACCGCGGTGATGCCATGATGCTCCATCGTCCGCTGCGGCAGGTAGGCCGTTGAATCCGTGACGATCGCGACATGGCGGGACATGACCTGGAGGTTACCTGGCGTAGCCCCCGTACGGCAGCCCGGGCCCTCGCAGCCGGACCAGCCTTGACCGAATCAAATACCCCGTCCAGCGACACCGAACCCGGGACCGCTTCGCGCGCCGAACCAAGATCCCGGAGTGCGGAAATCCCGCACCGGTATCAGGTGGTGCTCTCGGGACGCGGCTTCTTCTGCCACGGGTATGCGGGGCGCTGTCCCGGTGGGGTGATGGCGGGCCGGGTCGGCTCCTGCGCGGCGCGGTCACCTGGTGTCCCGGGCCAGGTCTGTCCTGCCGCCGAGCCGTCGGCGGTCGGCGCCTCGGGCCATGGGGGCGGCGGCGTCCGGGAGGAGGAGTCCGCCGTGGTCCAGTGCCGCAGGGCACCGGCCTCGACGTCGATCTGGGCACTGAGGGAGTCGAGGTCGTCGTCCGCGAAGCGGTGGGCACGGTCGCGGGCCGCCCAGCGCAGCGAGTCCGCCGATCCCGTGATGCGCTCGGTACGCTCCCTCAGGGAGGGCAGTCGGGCGGCGAGCGTGGCCCGGTCAGGTTCGGACTCCAGGCGCTTGAGTTCGCTGTCCAGTTCGCGCCCGTGCTCGCTGAGCCGTTGGAACAGGGCCAGGGACTCCTTGAGCGACTCGTCCTCGGTGGCGCCCGCGTACAGCGCGTCCTGGGTGGCCCGCATCGACGTGCGCAGCTTGAGCCTCAACTGGGCGATCTCACCGGCCGGTCCGAGCTGGGCGAAGGACTTGGCCCGCAGGGTGTGATCCTCGACCGTGCGACGGGCCTGGTCGATGGTGCGGTCGACGCCCCGCTTGGCGGCACCGATCACTTTCACCGTGGCGTAGGCGCCGAGCACCAGGAAGAGCACGAAGAGCAGGGCGACGACTGTGATCACTGCTTCCACCAGCTCCTCCTCGGGCCCGCCATGACATGTCCGGCGCCGCACATGGCACGCCGCACTACAAACGGTAAACGAGACGGGCAGGCCCGGAGTTCCAGAAGAACCCCGAACCTGCCCGTAGGGGACTACCCGGAGCCGCGTCCACCGGCCCGCGCTCCGCCCGTCCCCGTCACGCGTACAGCCTCGTCATGCGTACAGAGGGTCACGCGTACGGCCTGGTCACGCGTACGGCGTGGTGATACGCGCCGCCGCCCCGTCAGGCTCGAGCTCAGACTCGCGCTCAGGCTCAAGCTCAAGCTCAAGCTCAAGCCGGAACGATGTTCACCAGCTTCGGCGCCCGCACGATGACCTTGCGGATACCGGCCCCGCCCAGCGCCTTCACGACACCCTCGTCGGCCAGCGCCACCTTCTCCAGCTCCTCGTCGGAGATGGCCGGGGACACCTCCAGGCGCGCCTTGACCTTGCCCTTGATCTGCACGACGCAGGTCACGCTCTCGTCCACGACGTACGCCGGGTCGGCGACCGGCAGGTCCTGGTGGACGACCGAGTCGGTGTGACCCAGCCGACGCCACAGCTCCTCGGCGATGTGCGGGGCCAGCGGAGCGACCAGCAGCACCAGGGCCTCGGCGACGGAGCGCGGCACCGCTCCCGCCCGTCGCCCACCACCCTCAACCGAGGGGCCTGCGGCCCCGCCACTCCCATACGCCTTGGTCAGGTGGTTGTTCAGCTCGGTGATCTTGGCGATGGCGGTGTTGAAGCGCAGGCCCTCCAGGTCCTGGCGCACCCCGTCGATCGCCTTGTGCAGGGCGCGCTGGATGTCCTCGCCGGGCTCGGCGTCGACGACGGTCACCTCGCCGGTGGTCTCGTCGACGACGTTGCGCCACAGCCGCTGCAGCAGGCGGTACTGGCCCACCACCGCGCGCGTGTCCCACGGGCGCGAGACGTCCAGCGGGCCCATCGCCATCTCGTACAGCCGCAGGGTGTCGGCGCCGTACTCGGCGCAGATCGCCTCCGGGGTTACCGCGTTCTTCAGGGACTTGCCCATCTTGCCCAGCAGGCGGCTGACCTTCTCGCCCTGGTAGAAGTACGCGCCGTCGCGCTCCTCCACCTCGGCGGCCGACACCGGGAAGCCGCGGCTGTCACGGTAGACATGGGCCTGGATCATGCCCTGGTTGAACAGCTTGTGGAACGGCTCCGCGGAGGAGACGTGCCCCAGGTCGAACAGCACCTTGGACCAGAAGCGCGCGTACAGCAGGTGCAGCACGGCGTGCTCGGCGCCGCCCACGTACAGGTCGACACCGCCGTGCGGCTGCCCCTCGCGGGGACCCATCCAGTACTGCTCGATCTCCGGGTCGACGAGCTTCTCGCTGTTGTGCGGATCCAGATAACGCAGCTCGTACCAGCAGGAACCGGCCCAGTTGGGCATGGTGTTGGTCTCGCGGCGGTACGGGCGCGGGCCGGCGCCGTCGCCCAGGTCCAGGGTGACGTCCACCCAGTCCTGGTTGCGCGACAGCGGCGTCTCGGGGGACGTGTTCGCGTCGTCCGGGTCGAAGGTGCGCGGCGAGTAGTCCTCGACCTCCGGCAGCTCCAGAGGCAGCATCGACTCGGGCAGCGAGTGGGCGACGCCGTCCTCGTCGTAGACGATCGGGAAGGGCTCGCCCCAGTAGCGCTGGCGGCTGAACAGCCAGTCACGCAGGCGGAAGTTGACGGTGGCCTCGCCGATGCCCTCGCGCGCCAGCCACTGGGTGATGCGCGCCTTGGCGTCGACGACGCCCAGGCCGTCCAGCGAGATGTCGCCGTTGGAGGAGTTGATGATCTTCGCGTCGTACGACCCGAAGGCGTCCTCCCACGTCGACGTGTCGGTGCCCCGGCCGTCGGTCGGCTCGACGATGCAGCGGATCGGCAGCTCGAAGGCGCGCGCGAACTCGAAGTCGCGCTGGTCGCCCGCCGGGACGGCCATGATCGCGCCGGTGCCGTAGCCCATCAGGACGTAGTCGGCGATGAAGACGGGCACCTGCTCGCCGTTGACCGGATTGGTCGCGTACACGCCGGTGAAGACGCCGGTCTTGTCCTTGGCCTCGGCCTGGCGCTCGACGTCGGACTTCGACGCGGCCTGCGCGCGGTACGCGGCGACGGCCTCGACCGGGGTCGCGTGACCGCCGGTCCAGACGTCGTGCGTGCCCTCGGGCCAGGTCTCCGGGGTGAACTTGTCGACCAGCGGGTGCTCGGGTGCCAGCACCATGTAGGTCGCGCCGAACAGGGTGTCCGGGCGGGTGGTGAAGACCGTGATCCGCTCGCCGTCCACAGGGAAGTCGACGCGGGCGCCCTCGGAACGGCCGATCCAGTTGCGCTGCTGCAGCTTGATGGCCTCGGGCCAGTCCAGGGCGTCCAGGTCGTCCAGCAGGCGGTCCGCGTACGCGGTGATGCGCATGTTCCACTGGCGCAGCTTGGCCTTGAAGACGGGGAAGTTGCCGCGCTCGGAGCGCCCGTCGGCGGTGACCTCCTCGTTGGCCAGCACGGTTCCCAGGCCCGGACACCAGTTCACCGGGGCGTCGGAGGCGTAGGCCAGGCGGAACTCGCTCAGGACGTCGGCGCGCTCGGTGGCGGTCAGCTCGTGCCACGCGCGCGTGTGCCCCGGTACGGCACGTTCACCGGACTCGAACCGGGCGATCAGTTCGGCGATCGGGCGGGCCTTGTCCGCCTCCTCGTCGTACCAGGAGTTGAAGATCTGCAGGAAGATCCACTGCGTCCACTTGTAGTACTCGGGGTCGATCGTGTCGAACGACCGCCGCTTGTCGTGGCCCAGGCCCAGCCGGCGCAGCTGGGACTTCATGTTGTTGATGGCGGCTTCGGTGGTGATCCGGGGGTGCTCGCCCGTCTGCACGGCGTGCTGCTCGGCGGGCAGGCCGAAGGCGTCGAAGCCCAGGGTGTGCAGGACGTTGTGGCCGGTCATCCGCTGGAAGCGCGCGAAGACGTCGGTCGCGATGTAGCCCAGGGGGTGGCCGACGTGCAGGCCCGTACCGGAGGGGTACGGGAACATGTCCATGATGAACTTCTTGGGCCGGGCCACCAGCTCGGCGTCACCGGCCAGGTCGCCCTTCGGGTTCGGTGCGGCGTACGTACCCTCGGCGTCCCAGAAGTCCTGCCAGCGCGCCTCGATCTCGGCGGCCATGACAGCCGTGTAGCGGTGCGGCGCGGCCTCCGCCGGTGCGGCGGCGGCAGCGGGGTTCGTCTCGCTCATGGTCCTCAAAGCTCCATCGATCGTCTCTGCCAGCAGGTTGTCGTCCAGGAAACGAAAAATCCCCTCGCACAGGAGGGGACGCCGCGCCGATTCCGAACCGTCCGTTCACCGGCGGTCGGGACTGATCAGCGCGGCTCGCTAAGCAGAAGGCGTACAGCACGCATGGCGTTAGGGTACCGCAGGCCTTCAGCGCGCGGCGACGCGGTTTCGCGAGCCGTCAGCACGCCGCGACGCGGTTCCGCGAGCCTTGAGCAGCCTGCCGCGCGCGTACGTATGCATGGTCGCGACAACGTTGCTGCGACCGGAAGGGCGGGCCAAAACTGAACCAAGGTCAAGTGTTACTTCGCGTAACAGTAGCTAAGGGACATCACACCAGTCACATTGTCGTTTGATAACAGCGCAATAACTCAAACCTCGTACCCATCGGTATGGAGCCACTTAGAGTTCGGCAGCGGGACCGCTTTCCCGAAACTGCTCGGAGTTGCCCCCATGAACCCTCGTTCTAGTAACAGCTCGCTCCCCAAGGCCGGCCGGTCGGTCTACGGGATGGCGACGGCTGTCGTCCTGGTCCTCATACCCGTGGTCGTGCTGGTCGGCGGCGACCAGTTCCAGGCATTCCTCAACTTCGGTGCGGGCGTGCTGTCGCTGGTATGCCTGACCTGCTCGGTCATCTGGGGCCTCGTGGCCCAGGACCGGCTGATCCTCAATACCCGCCAGCGGATCCTCGCGCAGGGCGTCCACCGCGTGACCGCCGTCGGCTCCATCGCGTTCCTCGTGGTGCACATCACCGTCAAGCTGGCGCTGGAGCACACCGTCCTGATCGCCGCGCTGATCCCGTTCAGCCTGGGCATCAAGGGCAGCGCCGGACTCATCGGCCTCGGCTCCCTGGCCGCCCTCCTCATGATCTTCGTCGGCATCACCGGCGCGCTGCGCAACCAGTTCGCCGCACCCGCCGAGGTCGCCGCCCGCTGGCGCGCGATGCACATGCTGGCCTACCCGGCCCTGTGCGCCGCCCTGATCCACGGCCTGTTCGCGGGGCGCGCGGCGAAGCCGTTCTTCATGGTCTCGTACGAGCTGTGCCTGGCCGGGGTCATGGCCGCCCTCGCGCTGCGCTCCGCCCCGCGCCCGTTCAAGCGCAAGGTCGCCGACCGGATCACCACGCTCCTGGGTACGCAGGACCGCTCCGCCATGGACGGCCTCGACGCGTCACGCGCGCGTATGACCGAGACCGGATCGTCGGCACTGCCCGGCTACGAGGGCCGCTCGGGCCGCTCGCCGCTGACCGACACGATGAACTCCACCCGCATGTCGCCGTCGTCGTCCCCGTTGTACGACACGCCCGCGCCCGCCGCCCCGGAGCCCGCGAACGGCTTCGCGGCCGCCTACCGCGCCGTCAACACACCGCAGCGCGGTCAGCAGCAGCCCTACGCTGCCGACCAGACGGCGCGGATGAACCTGCCGTTCGACATCCAGGCCACCGAGGCCATCCCGCGGGTGGACAACGGCGGCAGCACCTCGGGCAGCTGGCCGATCCCGTCCCCGCCGCCGGTCGGCGAGGCGCCCCCGTCCGCCTACGACCCGCTGCAGGACACGGGATTCAACATCCCGGTCTACGACAATTCGGGCACTCCCGGGTACGGCGCACGTGATGTGTACAACACCGGTGAGACGAACCCCGCATACGGCACGTACAACCAGAACGACACGTACAACAGCGGTCCCGCCAATGAACCATCGCCCGGCGCGTCGTTCGACACGCCGGGTTCGGGCGAACCTTGGAACACGCCTTCCGGAGGCTATAGGTGAACGAGGCCCTGCCCGACGTCCCAGAAGTCCGCGTGGTCGGGCTTCCGCAGCTCACGTCGGGCTTCGACCTTGTCGAGAGACTCGACCTGCCCATGCACCTCAAGGTGCACGGGCCGCTCGAACCCCTGGGCGGAGAGGCGCTCGCGAAGCTCTCCGAGAACATCAACCTGAAGGGCCGCGGCGGCGCGGGCTTCCCCTTCCACAGGAAGCTCCGCTCGGTCGCCGAGGCGGCGATCAAGCGCGGTGTACGGCCGGTCGTCGTGGTCAACGGCAGCGAGGACGAACCGGCCTGCCGCAAGGACACGGTGCTCATCAACCGTGCCCCGCACCTCATCCTGGACGGCGCGCTGCTGGTAGCGGAGGCGCTGGGTGCCCGCACGCTCGTGGTGGGGGTCACCCGCGAATCGACCCAGCGCTCCATGGAGGCCGCGCTCGCCGAGCGCGGCCTCAGCAACGGCCGCAGGTCGGCGCTGAAGGCATCCGTCCAGCGCAACCCGATCCGCATGGTCACCGGCGCCGCGGCGTCGCTGATCCGCTCCATCGACGGCGGCCCGGCGGTCCCGCCCGGCCGCAAGGTCAGCGCCTCGCAGAACGGTGTCGGCGGTGCGCCGACCCTGCTGTCCAACGCCGAGACGTTCGCCCAGTTGGCCATCGCCGCGCGCATCGGCCCGGAGCGCTACGGCAACACCGGCCTGTACGACGAGCCCGGCACCGTCATGCTGACGGTCTCCGGGGCGGTCGCCCGCCCGATGGTGATCGAGGTCCCCACGGGCGTGCCGCTGCGCTACGTCCTTCAGCTCGCCGGCGCCCCGCCGGTGCCCCAGGGCGTGCTGACCGGCGGCTACCACGGCAAGTGGATCGACGCGGCGACGGTCAACGAGGCGATCGTCTCCCGCAACTCCCTCGACGCGGTGGGCGGGGCGCTCGGCGCCGGCGCGATCCTGCCGATCAGCCAGGAGACGTGCCCGCTGGGCGAGTCCCTGCGCGTGGCCCAGTGGCTGGCCGACGAGAGCGCGGGACAGTGCGGCCCCTGCTACCTGGGTCTGCCGGCCGCCGCGCGCGGCATGGAGGACATCATCAACGGCGGCGGCCCGGCCGCCCTGGAGGCGCTCAAGCAGGTCGCCAAGAACGTCAAGCGCCGCGGTGCGTGCTCGCACCCGGACGGCTCCGCGATGTTCCTGGAGTCGACCATCAAGGCGTTCACCGACGACCTGGCCGCGCATGTGCTCGGCAACGGCTGCGGACGGCCCGTGGAGGGCGTTCTGCCGCTCTTCGAGGCCGGCATGGCCCCGGCGGGCATCACGAGCGGCAACGCGCCGGAGGAGAGCGGCTCGAGCCGCCAGAAGATCTTCGTCGACTGGACGCTGTGCCGTGGCCACGGTCTGTGCGCCGACATCCTCCCGGAGGTCTTCCAACTCGGCGCCGACGGCTTCCCGACCGTCGCGCAGGCCAAGGTGCCGCAGTACGCGGAGGCGAAGGCACTGCGCGCGGTACGCCGCTGCCCGGCGCTGGCCCTGCGCGTCGAGGAGGACACACGCGCACAGGCGCCCGCCCGCAATCTCCCGGTCCTCTCCCAGGGCCGCGGCCGCCGCGCCCTCGGCCGCTGAGCGGTACGACGACGACAGGGGGCCGCCCGAGAACAGGCGGCCCCGGTCCGGGCGACCCTGACGGAACGTCCGAAGACGAACGCCGAACGCCGAACGCAAAAAGATCCCGCCGGATCGAATCCGATCCGGCGGGATCTGCTGTGGAGCTAAGGAGAATTGAACTCCTGACCTCCTGCATGCCATGCAGGCGCTCTACCAACTGAGCTATAGCCCCTCGTGGTCGAGCAGCGAAGCTGCCTACCGACCGTGTCGCCCGGTTTCCCCGGCGGCGACGCCAACATTACCGGCCCGGAGGGTGGACCACCAAATCGTTTCCGCCCTGTCCGTTTTCAGTCGATACGGGAGATCGAATGGAACACGACGTCGAGCGGCGCGCGGATCGACGGATGTGCGGTCAAGCCGTGCGCGGTCAAGCGGTGACGAACGAATAGAAGCGCTTGAGCGTGCAGTGTTCCTCGAGGAGCCGTCCGTAGATCGGCTCGCCCTCCAGCTCACGGTACGTCTCGATCGGGTCGCCCTTTATGATCAGCGCCCGCGCGCATTCCTCGCACCAGTACTGGTAATCGGGGTTGACCGGCTCCATGTCACGGACGATCGGGGTGCCGCTGCCGCACCAGTCGCACTTCCGCCTGTGTGCACCCATCGATCAGCTCCAGCTGTGGCCGCAGGCCGTGCACACGTAGGAAACTCCGCCGTTGTCACCGAGAACCTGGGCCACATGACCGGAACCACAGGAGGGGCAGCTGAGCCGGGTGGCCTTGTCCGGTGTCACCGCCGCTTCGGAGAGGTGACCGACCTCTCCGAGGATGCTCGCAGGCATCGCTACTCCCTCCCGTCGGGCCGCGCTCCCTTCCGGCCGTTTGATTCTGCCACGGCCGGGCCAATACGGTCAGCGACGCCTCAGTACCAGTCCGGACACGGCACCCGGGGCTGGTGTCGTAGCGAGCGCGAACATGCATGTGAGAAGCGCTTCCGCAGAGGTATACGCCTCCGGGGCCCCAAGTGACTCAAGCCGGTCGAAGAACAGTGTGGCGAACACCTCGACGCGGACCGGCGTGCCGGGCTCGCAGGCGAGGGCGGCGCCCAGGAGCACGAGGCCCGGCCGGTCCATCCCGCGCGCCCCTACCCGCGCCCCTACGCCGGACGCCGGCCGGTGCTCATCAGGTCGGCGGCCAGAGTGCGGCCACAAAAAATCCCGCCCCCTGAGGGACGGGATCTTCGTGTCGATCTGTGGAGCTAAGGAGAATTGAACTCCTGACCTCCTGCATGCCATGCAGGCGCTCTACCAACTGAGCTATAGCCCCTCGCGTTCCTCCCGCTCGGCGGGCGAACAAGAAGAACTTTAGCCTGCGACCTGCCGGAAAGTGAAATCCGGGTCCCGGCGGCCGCACGGCTCTCAGTCGTCGTCGCCGAGCACCGGCTCGGGCAGGGTGCCGGCGTTGTGCTCGAGCAGGCGCCAGCCCCGAGCGCCCTCGCCGAGGACGGACCAGCAGCAGTTGGAGAGACCACCGAGGCCCTCCCAGTCCTGGGCCTCCAGACCGAGGAGACGGCCGATGGTGGTCCGGATCGTGCCGCCGTGACTGACGACGACGAGCGTGCCGTCCTCGGGCAGCTTCTCGGCGTGCCGGAGCACTACGGGAGCGGCGCGGTCGGCGACCTCGGTCTCCAGCTCGCCGCCGCCCCGGCGGACCGGCTCACCGCGCTTCCAGGCGGCGTACTGCTCGCCGTGGCGGGCGATGATCTCGTCGTGCGTCAGCCCCTGCCAGTCGCCCGCGTACGTCTCGCGCAGGGCCTCGTCATGGGTGACCTCGAGGCCGGTGAGGGCGACGAGCTCGGCGGCCGTGTCCGCGGCCCGCGACAGGTCCGAGGAGACGATCGCGTCGGGCTGGAGCGAGGCGAGCAGCCGGGCGGCGCGGCGGGCCTGGGCCACGCCGGTCTCGGTCAGCTGCACGTCCGTCGTGCCCTGGAAGCGGCGTTCCACGTTCCAGGCCGTCTGGCCGTGCCGCCACAGGATGACGCGGCGGCCCCGGCCGGGCCCGCGGTCCGCGGCGGTCGGCGCGGCAGCACTCACCGCAGGTCCTCGAATCCGGCGGCGTCGTCCTCCTCGGCCTGCAGCTTGGCGTGCTCCTGGGCCTTGCCGCGGGTCGCCTTGGCGTCGGCGGGCAGCTCCAGCTCGGGGCAGTCCTTCCAGAGCCGCTCCAGAGCGTAGAAGACACGCTCCTCGCTGTGCTGGACGTGGACGACGATGTCGACGTAGTCGAGCAGGATCCAGCGGGCGTCGCGGTCGCCCTCCCGGCGCACCGGCTTGACGCCGAGCTCCTTCTGGAGGCGCTCCTCGATCTCGTCGACGATCGACTTGACCTGGCGGTCGTTGGGCGCGGACGCCAGCAGGAAGGCGTCCGTGATCGACAGCACGTCGCTGACGTCGTAGGCGATGATGTCGTGCGCGAGCTTGTCGGCAGCCGCCTGCGCGGCGGACTGGATGAGCTCGATGGAGCGGTCAGTGGCGGTCACTACGTGGCTTTCCGTCGGCGGACACTTGTCCCCAAGGGTCTCACGGACCGCCGACGGCACCCCACGTGCTGGAGGGATCACCCGCGCGGGGGCCGCTCACGTCCGTCCCCCGCGGGTGCTCTCAGCCGGCCGACCCGGCCGAGGAGGGCTTGTAGTCCTCGCCCAGGACGACCGCGACGTCGGCGTTCGCCGGGACCGTGCCCTTCTTCACCACGTCGTCGTCCAGCCCCAGGGTCTTGGCCACCTCGGTGGCGTTCGCCTTGCCGGCGGCGTCCCCGTAGAGCACCTGGGAGGCCGTCTCGGTGTCCGAAGGGGTGGCCGCCTCCAGGAAGGTGAAGCCGCCGTTGAGGAGCACCACGCGCGCGTCCTCGGTGTTCCCCTTGGTGCCGCTGGCGTTCTGGACGGAGACGCTGACGGCCGCGTCCTTGTCGGGGCTCTTCGCCGCGCCGCCGAGGACGTCCTTGACGACGCTCGCGCTGGCCTCCGCGTTGAGGGTCCCGTCGGTCTGGACGGGCAGCAGGGCGGTCCTGTAGTCGCCGCCCTTGGCGAGGTCCGCGAGTTTGGCCAGGAAGGCGCCGAGGTCCTTGTCGGTCAGCGAGGGGTCGAGGATCTGCGCAAGGGTCTGGACGGTGACGGTGGCGCCCTGCGCGTCGGACGACACCTTGCGCAGCACTCCCTGCATGACCTGGCCGAACCGCTCCAGCTGGGCGTTCTGGGCCTCGCCCGGGGCGCGGTAGGTGGCATAGGCGACGGCCGCCTTGCCGCTGAGTGTCTGGTTCTCGCCCTTGTTGACCAGGGGCGCCCCGCCCTTCTTGGCGGCCGGGTCGGGCACGGCCGCGTCGGTGTCGACCTCGATGTTGCCGACGAGGTCGACGAGGTTCTGGAGGTAGGGCGTGTCGAGCCGCCAGGTGCCCTCGATGTCGGTGCCGAGGACGGTGTCCAGCGCGTCGCGCGTGCCGGCCGAGCCGTCGTCGTCGACGGACTTGGCGAGGGTCGTCGTGGTGCCGTCCTCGTCCGTGATGACGAGGGAGTTGGGCAGCAGGACCGTGGCGGCCTGCTTGGTGCCGGCGTTGTCGACGAGCAGCGCCGTGGAGGTACCGCCGCCGGCGGTGTTGTGCAGATGGACGACGACCACGTCACGCTTCTGCGCCGCGCCGGCGGTCGTGGTGCCGGTGCCGGAGTCAGAGGACGACGAAAGGCCGGGCAGCTTCCCGGCGTACCAGAGGTAGCCCACTCCGCCGACCGCGACCAGCGCGAGGACCACGACGAGGGCGACGACGCGGCTGCGGGCGCGGCGCTTGGCCCCCTCACGGCGCTCGGTGCGGTTCTCGGTGAAGTTCAGCCAGTCGATGACGTCCTCGGAGTCGCCGTCGGGCTCCTCCACGAACGCGAACTGCTCGGTCCCGTAGTCCGGTCGGGGCTGCTG
Source organism: Streptomyces sp. NPDC060000 (assembly GCF_042737375.1). Taxonomy (NCBI): domain Bacteria; kingdom Bacillati; phylum Actinomycetota; class Actinomycetes; order Kitasatosporales; family Streptomycetaceae; genus Streptomyces; species Streptomyces sp. NPDC060000. The sequence goes on along the minus strand of NZ_JBHWUU010000102.1, from coordinate 11,365 downwards.
CCCGGAGGTCTCGGACGCGCCGCGGCCGTCCGCCGGCGCGCCGGCCCGCCCGCCGTCGTCGGCCGCTGCGTCGGTCTCGACCGGACCGCTCTGCTGCGGGATGTAGGCGGTCTGCCCGGCCGCACGGGGTTGTTCGACCCGGGGCTGCTGTCCGCTGGTGGCGGTCTGCCCGTAGGGGTCGTACGGGGCCTGCGTCGCGGTGCCGTAGGGGTCGTGGTCGTAGCCGACGGGAACCTGCCGACCCGTGTCGTACGGGTCGTAGGCGGGCGTGGGCGGCTGCTGACCGGTGTCGTACGGGTCGTAGCCGGGCGTCTGCTGCTGCCCACCCGTGGCGTACGGGTCGTAGCCGTACCCCTGCTGCACCTGGGGCTGGTGCGTCTGCTGCCCCTGCTGCACCTGGGGCTGGTGCGTCTGCTGCCCCTGCTGCTCGTACGGGTCGTAGGACTGCTGCGGCATCTGCTGCGCCGGGACCTGTCGGTAGACGGGCTGCCCGAACTCGTCGTAGCCGACGAGTTCGTACTGGCCGCCCCCGTAACCCGCGTCGTATCGGTCGTTCACCGGTACCCCTCTCGGCTCACTCGCCGCGGTACAGCTCGCGCTTGTCGATGTAGCGCACGACTCCGTCCGGCACCAGATACCAGACGGGGTCGCCCTTGGCGACTCTCGCACGGCAGTCTGTGGAGGAGATGGCGAGCGCGGGCACCTCGACGAGCGAGACACCGCCCTCGGGCAGACCGGGGTCCGTGAGGTTGTGTCCCGGCCGCGTGACGCCGATGAAGTGCGAGAGGGAGAACAGTTCCTCGCTGTCCCGCCAGGTCAGGATCTGCCCCAGGGCGTCGGCGCCGGTGATGAAGAACAGGTCGCTCTCTAGGTTGAGGGCCCGCAGGTCGCGCAGCGTGTCCACGGTGTAGGTGGGGCCGCCGCGGTCGATGTCGATACGGCTCACCGAGAACTGGGGGTTCTCGGCGGTCGCGATGACCGTCATCAGGTAGCGGTCCTCGGCCGGGGAGACACTGCGGTGGGTCTTCTGCCACGGCTGGCCGGTCGGGACGAACACGACCTCGTCCAGGCGGAACTGCGCGGCGACCTCACTGGCCGCCACGAGGTGTCCGTGGTGGATCGGATCGAACGTCCCGCCCATGACGCCGAGGCGTCGCCTGCCCGGGTTCGACGGGCTGGTAGGCATGTCCTGCTCTCCCATGCGTGCAGACCCTACCGGCCCGGTCCGGGGGCCCCGGTCGGCCGATGCCCGGAGCGCCCCGCTATGCCGGACTGCCCGTCGGTGAACACGTGGTGGCTCAGCGGTCGCGGTTGAAGCGGGTGGTGATCCACAGCAGGAGCAGCAGGATGAGGAACGCGCTGCCGCCGGTGACATACGGGCTGAGGCTCTCGTGGTTGCCACCGTGCTCCTCGCCCTCGGCGGCGAGGGTGACCAGCTGGGCAGCGGCGCTGTGAAGGCTCATCTTCGGCAGGACCTATCCGATGGTGGTCCCCCCGCTCGAGCGAAGCCGAGTGTGGGGGAGGGCGGAATAAAGACGTCGGCCCATCGTAAGCGGGCGGCCGCGCGGCGATCACGCCGACTCCGCCATCGGGAACCTTCCCGGCGGCTCAGTCGTCCTTCCGCTTGTAGCCCCGCAGCAGGAACCACGCGGTGAGCGCACAACCCAGAATCATCACGACCAGGACGACCCGGAGCAGATTCCCCGCCCCCTGGTGCTGGGCGGCGTCGGCGGCTTCGGTGAGCCAGGCGGCTGCGGGGTGGTGCTCCATGGTGCGGGACTCCTTCGGTGTAGTGCCCGTCCAAGGTAACTCCGCCTAGGCTGGGCTCTGCTTCGGGGGCGCAAAGGGCCGCACAAGGGCCCGCAAAGGGTCAGACAGAGGCCACACAGCAGGTAGCGGCCACACAGACGCACATGGGGGAAGACATGTCCGACGACGGCCACCAGCAGAGCGGCACCGGCCAGGAGAACGCGCCGAGCAGACAGCGCCGGCGCTTCCCGGGGATCTCCTCACGTGCGTACGAGCACCCCGCCGACCGCTCCGCCCTGGTGGCGCTGCGCAAACTGAGCGGCTTCGACACCGTGTTCAAGGCGCTCAGCGGACTGTTGCCCGAGCGAAGCCTCAGGCTGCTGTTCCTGTCCGACTCGGTGCGGGTCTCCGACCAGCAGTTCGCGCACCTCAACGACATGCTGCGGGACGCCTGTTACATCCTGGACCTGGAGAAGGTCCCGCCGATGTACGTCACCCAGGACCCGCAGCCCAACGCGATGTGCATCGGTCTGGACGAGCCGATCATCGTCGTCACCACGGGGCTCGTCGAGCTGCTCGACGAGGAGGAGATGCGCGCGGTCGTCGGCCACGAGGTGGGCCATGCCCTGTCCGGGCACGCCGTGTACCGCACGATCCTGCTGTTCCTGACGAATCTGGCGATCCGGGTCGCCTGGATCCCGCTGGGCAACCTCGCGATCATGGCGATCGTCACGGCGCTGCGCGAGTGGTTCCGCAAGTCGGAACTCTCCGCCGACCGGGCGGGTCTCCTGGTCGGCCAGGACCTGAAGGCCTCGATGCGCGGCCTGATGAAGATCGCCGGCGGCAACCACCTGCACGAGATGAACGTGGACGCGTTCCTGAAGCAGGCCGAGGAGTACGAGGCCGGCGGCGACCTGCGCGACTCCGTGCTGAAGATCCTCAACGTGCTGCCGCGCACGCATCCCTTCACCACCGTGCGCGCGGCCGAGCTGAAGAAGTGGGCCGAGTCCCGCGACCACCAGCGGATCATGGACGGCCACTACCCGCGGCGCACCGAGGACAAGGACACCTCGGTGACGGACTCCTTCCGCGAGTCCGCCGCCCACTACGCGACCAGCGTCAAGAGCTCAAAGGACCCGCTGATGAAGCTGGTCAGCGACCTCGCGGGCGGGGCCGGCGACCTGGGCGGCCGGGTGCGGCGCGGCTTCGGCGGGTTCGCGGGTTCGGCGCCGGCGGAGGACCAGCCGCCGAGAAACGGCTCGGACGGCTCGGACGGACCGACGGACACGCCTCCGCGCACCCAGGACTGAGCCGAGACCGTCGGAGCCCCCGCAAGGACGACCCGGATTCACACCTTCGGCTGCGCGCTCGTCGCGAGCGATCCGCACAGGGCCGTCACACCGCCCGTCGCATAGGGGTCCGTGCCGGCCGGGCCACCCGTCTTCGCGGTCTGGCCGGCGAGCAGGGGAAGCAGGTGGTTCGTGGAGTCCTCGGCGCAGGACAGCGGGCCGGCCTGGACGTAGGACACGATCAGCTGGACCTGGTGGGTGCGCAGGTCGGTGCGGTCGAAGCGGAAGTGCAGCTCGCGGCGGACGGTCAAGAGGGAGGCCGCGGTATCGACACCGGCACCGGTCGGCCGCAGCGCGTAGACGAAGGTGTGGTCGGCGGTGACCTCGAGGGTCGAGGAGTCGGTCTCGGCGGCCTGGAGCGTGCCCTGGACACGGATCCTGTCGTCGGCCAGCTGGGCCTTGGCGGGGTCGAAGCGGACCAGCCAGCCGGTCGGCGCGTGCCTGCCGTCGGCGGCCGGGTGGCTGAAGCTCTCGTCGAACTGGTCGAGCTGGTCGGCGACGATGAGGGTCCGCACGGGCCGGACCTGCTGCCGGGTGAGCACCTCCGGATAGAGGGAGGAGTGCACGATGTACTCCTTGGCCGTGGTCAGGGCGGTGACGACCTGGCTGTCGGAGAAGTGCGCGGTGCGCCGGGAGGCGGGCAGCGGGATGCCCTCGGCGCCGATGCGGAACTGTGCGGCGGGGCTGTGCGCGAACAGCGACTCCGGGTCGGCCGCCCCGGGCACGACGCCCAGCGGGGAGAGCGGGATGACGGTCATCCGCAGGGGTTCGACGGACCGGCGCATTTCAGAGCTCTCGTAGGGGTTTCGCACGCCCATGTAGACGGCGGTGCCGAAGGCGACGGCGATCAGCACGACCAGGATCAGCACCTGCCGCGACAGGCCCCGGCGCAGGGGTGGTCGGCGGCGGACGGCGGGCGCGTGGTCGGCCATGCGCTCCTGCGCGGAGAACTCCTGGATGCGGGCAGCGCGGACAAACGATTCGTCGAAGACGACGGATCGGTACTCGTCCTCTCCACCTCCGGATGTGCCCTCGGGTGTCCCCTCCGGTGGGTCTCCAGGCCCGGCCATACTTTGAGAGTAGGTCGCGCGGACCCCGGGTAAACGCCCCGCCGTACCACAACTTCTGACGGGCGCTCAGGGCGTGCGCGGCACCGCCGGGACGGGTGGCCGGGAGTTGTCGGCGGACGCCGAGGGCGGCGGCACACTCCCCTGTTCGAGACCGGTCGTGGCGGGCGACGGCACCTGGTCCCGGCTGCTCGAGGACGCGCCCCGGTAGACCGCGGCGAAGGCCAGCGCGACCATGCCGACACCCATCACGAGGGCGAGCATCCAGGCCACGGGGCGATGCCAGCGGACCTGTCTGCCATACGCACCGGTTACGCCGTAGCGGCGCTTCCAAGCTTCGGGGAGGTCGGCGTCGTCCAGGTCGTCGAGGTCCGGATCATGGCCGAAATCGCCGGGTCCGTCGGAACCGTAGGTGTCGTCGTGGCGATCGCCCCGGGCGCGGGCGCGGCGAGCCTCGCTCTCGGAGGCCTCGGCTCTCGCCTCGGCGGCGGCCAGGAGGCGTTCGACGGCGGTCGGCTCGTGCACCACGGCCGCCTTGACGAAGGCCTCGTCGAAGACCACGGAGGCGAACTCTTCGTCCGACACCCCGCGGTCGTGGTCGTCGTCGGGCTCCCAGCCGTCGGGAAACGGCAAACCCCCCACGTCCTCCGGCACAATTCCAGAGTAGACCTGGGGGGTCGGTTTGGGCAGGCGGTAGGCAGATTCATCCGCCGGATGAGACGCCTCTCACGACGTCCCGGGAAGGCCTCAGCGCCGTACGTGTCCGTCGCCCGTGACGATGTACTTGGTGCTGGTCAGCTCCGGCAGGCCCATCGGGCCCCGGGCGTGCAGCTTCTGGGTGGAGATGCCGATCTCCGCACCGAAGCCGAACTGGCCGCCGTCGGTGAAGCGGGTGGAGGCGTTCACGGCCACCGTGGTGGAGTCGACCAGCTGGGTGAACCGGCGGGCGGCCTGCTGCGAGGTGGTCACGATGGCCTCGGTGTGGCCGGAGGTCCACAGCCGGATGTGCTCGACGGCCCGGTCCAGCGAGTCGACGACGGCGGCGGCGATGTCGTAGGAGAGGTACTCCGTCTCCCAGTCCTCGGGCGTGGCCTCGACGACGGTCGCCTTGGAGTCCTGGGCGTAGGCCAGCACCCGCTCGTCGGCGTGCACGGTCACGCCCGCGTCCGCGAGGGCGTCGAGGGCGCGGGGCAGGAACCGGGGGGCGATGTCCTGGTGGACCAGGAGGGTCTCGGCGGCGTTGCAGACGCTGACCCGGTGCGCCTTGGAGTTGATCAGGATGTCGATCGCCATGTCGAGGTCGGCGTGGGCGTCGACGTAGACGTGGCAGTTGCCGGTGCCGGTCTCGATGACCGGGACGGTGGACTCGGTGACGACGGTCCGGATGAGCGAGGCGCCGCCGCGCGGGATGAGGACGTCGACCAGACCGCGGGCGCGCATCAGCTCGCGCACGCTGTCGCGGCCCTCGCCGGGCACCAGCTGCACGGCGTCGGCGGGCAGTCCGGCCCCGCCGACGGCGTCGCGGATCACCCGGACGAGAGCGGTGTTGGACTCGTGGGCGGAGGACGAGCCGCGCAGCAGAACGGCGTTGCCGGCCTTGAGACAGAGCGCGGCGGCGTCCACGGTGACGTTCGGGCGGGCCTCGTAGATGATGCCGACGACGCCGAGCGGGACGCGGACCTGACGCAGGTCGATGCCGTTGGGGAGGGTGGAACCGCGGACGACCTCACCGACCGGGTCGGGCAGCGCGACGACCTCGCGGACGTCCGAGGCGATGGCCCGCACCCGCTCCGGGGTGAGGGTCAGCCGGTCGACGATCGCCTCGCTGGTGCCCGCCTCGCGCGCCTTGGCGATGTCCTTCGCGTTGGCCTCGACGATCTCGCTCGTACGGACCTCCAGCGCGTCCGCGATGGCGAGCAGCGCGTCGTCCTTGGCGGCCCGGGGCAGCGGCGCGAGGTCGGCGGCGGCCGCCTTGGCGCGGTAGGCGGCGCGGGTTACCGGGGACATGGAGTCGTACGGCGAGAGCGTGGTCATAGGGGAAGGGTAGTGCGCCGCGCGGGCCGCTTCACCGTTCGTTCCACACCCCGAGATGTGCCGGGTCCCGGTGTCGCGGAACACCCGCCGGACCGCCCGCCGAAGCGGCTTCGGGACTGCCTTCGGGACTGCCTTCCGGATTCCTTCGGGACCGTACGCCGAAGCACCCACCGGAGCGCCTTCCGGGCCGTCCGCCGAAGCACCCGTCGAACCAGCTACCGGACGCACTCGCCGAGCACCTGACGGAACACTGCGGCGCGCGTACCGGTGACCGCTTCAGTAGGGGTGGACGCCGACCGGGGTCGCCGGGGCCGGGCCGTAGCCCTCCGCGATGCGCTGGTGGTAGGTCTGGCGGTCGATGACCTCAAGGCCGACGATCTCCCACGGCGGCAGTCCGGCGGTCTGGCGGTGCTCGCCCCACAGGCGCAGGGCGACGGCCGCCGCGTCATGCAGGTCGCGGGCCTCCTCCCAGTACCGGATCTCCGCGTGGTCGCCCGCGTATCTGCTGGTCAGGAGGAAGGGGTGGTCATGGGCGAGCTGCTCGAGGGCCCGCCGGACCTCCGGCAGCGGAGCCTCCCCACCGGAGACGCTGAGCGTGACATGCCACAGCCGCGGGACATCCACGGGCTGCCCGGCCTTCGACTCGGCGCCCTCCTGGGCCAGGTACCGCTCGCCGGCCGCCACACTGGTCAGGGCCCGCTCCTCGCCGGGCGCGCGCGAGGGCGCCTGGCCCGTGGCGCGTGCCGACGCCGGGCCGCCCGTACGCGGCGACGCCGAAGCCGATTCGCCGGTACTCCCACGGGCCGCTGCCACCCCAGGGCGCACTCGTCTCACGACGGCCTCCTTTACGCAGCGCTCGTGCGGAATCTGTCCCTGGAACAAAGTTGAGCAGGCCGCACGGCTCCGTGGGGCGGTTTCACGGAACGTCCCCCACCGGTACGGACCGTTCGAGCGGGTTTACGGGTGCAGGATCACCAGGTCGTCCCGGTGGACGACCTCACGCTCGTACTCCGCCCCGAGCTCCTTGGCCAGTTCCCTGGTCGACCGCCCGATCAGCTGGGGGATTTCCTTGGCGTCGAAGTTGACGAGGCCGCGGGCCACCGCGTGCCCCCGGGTGTCGCGCAGTTCGACGGGGTCGCCCGCGCTGAACTCGCCCTCGACGGCGGCGATCCCGGCCGGCAGCAGTGAGGTGCGCCGCTCGACGACCGCGCGCACCGCACCGTCGTCCAGCGTCAGGGAGCCCTGCGGGGTCGAGGCGTGCTGGAGCCACAGCAGCCGGTCGGCGGAGCGCTTGCCGGTGGGGTGGAAGTAGGTTCCGGTGTCCCCGCCGGTGAAGGCGTCGGCCGCGTGGACGGCGCTGGTGAGGACCACGGGAATGCCGGCGGCGGCCGCGATCCGGGCGGCCTCGACCTTGGTGACCATGCCGCCGGTGCCGACGCCCGCCTTGCCGGTGCTGCCGATCTCGACGTGCGCGAGGTCCCGGGGGCCCCGCACCTCGGCGATGCGCGAGGTGCCCGGCCTGCCCGGGTCACCGTCGTAGACGCCGTCGACGTCGGACAGCAGGACCAGCAGGTCGGCGCGGACGAGGTGGGCGACGAGGGCGGCGAGCCGGTCGTTGTCGCCGAAGCGGATCTCGTCGGTGGCCACCGTGTCGTTCTCGTTGACGATGGGGAAGGCGCCCATCGCGAGCAGCTCGTCGAGGGTGCGGGAGGCGTTGCGGTGGTGGGCGCGCCGGCTCATGTCGTCGCTGGTCAGCAGCACCTGGCCGACGCGGACGCCGTGGCGGGCGAAGGAGGCGGTGTAGCGGGCCACGAGCAGGCCCTGGCCGACGCTCGCCGCGGCCTGCTGGCGGGCCAGGTCCCGGGGCCGGCGGCGCAGGCCCAACGGGGCCAGACCGGCGGCGATCGCACCGGACGAGACGAGAACGATCTCCTTCTCGCCGCCGCCCCCCCGTCTTCCACCACCACCCTCAGCCGAGGCCCTTCGGGCCACGCCCACGTTCCGGCTCTTGGCGAGGACGTCGACGAGCGCGTCGACCCGGTCGGCGTCGAGCCCGCCGGAGGCTGTGGTCAGCGACGAGGAGCCGACCTTCACGACGATCCTGCGGGCCTCGCTCACGGCCTGCCTTGCCCCTGCCACCTTGTTGTTCGCCCCTTGCGTAGGTCGACGGCTGCCCGTCCGGCAATCTACGCGAACGGGGGCGGAGGCCGCGCGGGGTTTCACTGCGCGGACAGACCTGTCCCGTAATCGTTTGCTCACGCTTTGCGTACGGCAAAAAGGTTGCACTGGTTCCCCATGGAATTTGAAGAGAACACAAATTTATTTTGAAGTTTGTGTCACCTACAGTTCGCCCTGTGAAGCGCATACTCCTGAGATCGGGGAAGAGCCCCTTCGACGTCGTCCCGGTGGAGGAGGCCCTCCACCGTGACGTGATCGCCACCAACTCCGGCAACCTGATCTTCAGTGATGCCGCGCACAAGATCCTCACCACGCCGGACTCCGAGGTCTTCTCGAACGGCATGCGGACCGATGTGAACGCGGCGGCCCGGATCAACGAGGAGTACGACGCCTTCGTCGTGCCGCTCGCCAACGCCTTCCGGCCGACCTTCGAGCAGTCGCTCAAGCGGCTGACCGGGCTCATCGGCAAGTTGAAGATCCCGGTCGTGGTGATGGGCGTGGGTGCCCAGACCGGTGTGACCTACGATCCGGCGCGGCTGAAGCCGATGGAGCCCAGCGTGCGCGCATTCTGCGCGGCGGTGCTGGAGCGCAGCGCCTCCATAGGCGTGCGGGGCGAGTTCACCGAGCAGTACCTCACCGACATGGGCTTCCGGGACGTCGAGGTCATCGGCTGCCCGTCGATGTTCATGTACGGCGACCGGCTGCCCGTCGAGAAGAAGACGGCGACGCTGACCGCGGAGTCGCGGATCGGCATCAACGGTTCGCACACCGCGGTGCGCGGCGGCGGTCTGCACAAGGTCATCACCCGCACCCACGAGCGCTACCCGCACCTGCGTTACATAGGCCAGAACCTCACCGACGCCAGGCAGCTGCACTGGCGGGACGTGGACTCCCCGGCCGGCCGGATCACCGAGATGCCGACCCACCCCGACCACCCCAAGTACCGGGAGGACAAGGCCCGGGTCTACATCGACCCGATCACCTGGATAGACGACCTGCGGGACTTCGACTACTCGTTCGGCTCGCGCATCCACGGCAACATCGCGGCGCTGCTCGCGGGCACGCCCGCGACCGTGCTGGCCTTCGACTCGCGCACGCTGGAGCTGTGCCGCTACTTCGAGATACCGCACCGGCTGCTCAGCGAGGTGCCCGCGGATCTCGACCCGGCCGAGCTCTACGAGGAGGCCGACTTCACCGGGCTCACCGGCAACCACAAGAAGCGCTTCGACCGGTTCACCGCGTTCCTGGACAAGAACGGGCTGCCGAACACCTTCACCCACGGCGACGGCGGCGAGGCCTTCGACAAGAAGCTGCGCTCGCTTTCCTTCCCGGCGGGCGTGCGCCCCTGGAACGACGCCGACCTCGCCTCCCTGGCCGGCCGGTTCGGCTGGCTCCAGCAGCGCATCACCGAACTGGACTCGCACAACGCCCAGTTGACGCGGGACCTGGCGAAGAACCGGTCGGGCGCGAAGGCCGCCAGGGCCGCCGCGGTCATGCCCGCACCGTCGATCTACCGCCGCGCGAGGCGCGCGGTCGGAGGTCCGCTGCGCCGTGCGCTGAAGCCCGGCAAGTAAGCCGCCCGGCCGACTGCCCGGAGCACCGCGCCGCCCCGGAGCACCGCGGCGGCCGACGGGTCCGCACGCGCCTCTCCCTCAGACGGCCGCGGTGCCGCCCGGTCGCACCGGGCGCCGGCGCAGCTTCCGGCGCACCTTGCGGGTGAACCCGCGCAGGAAGTTCTCGGTCGGGTCGCTGCGCCAGCCCGGGAACTCCTTGGCCTCGCGGGGCTCGGCGAGGTAGATCCGGTCGGGGAGGCCGGCCGTGCGGGAGCCGTAGTGCGGGTAGGCCAGGTAGAGCTGGGTGTTGCGCTTCTTCAGGATCGGCGTCGGCGCGGTCTTGGCCTTGATGAACTCGAGGACGTCCACGAGGAGCTCGGGGCGCTGCCGGGCCACCAGTTCAAGGCGCAGCCGCTCGTGGACCCGGAGCCGCTGGGCGACGCCCTCGTTCCAGTAGGCGTCCATCAGCGGCTTGGCCAGCTCCATCTTGGTGCGCCGGATCTCCTCGTCGTTCCTGAGGAAGACGGGCCCGAACTGCGGCAGCACGGTGACGAGGAAAGGGCGGACCATGAGCACGTCCCGCTTGGCGCCTGGCGGGACGAGTCGCTCCAGCAGGCCCATCAGGGCGCGCGCGGAGTCGAAGCGCAGGGTGTAGCTGCCGGTCTTCGTCACCTGCTTGCCGTCGGTGCGGCCCACCAGGTAGTAGCAGGTGTAGTCGGCGACCACGGAGACGCCGTCGGCCCGCAGATAGGCCTCCATCGTGAACAGGGCGTCCTCGCCGGTCCACAGGGACTCGTCGAAGGTCATGCCGTGGCGCTCCAGGAACTCCCGCCGGAACAGCTTCTGCGCGCTGAGCGTGAACTTGATGTTGGAGGAGTAGACGTCCGTGCGGTCGAGGGTCTTGCCCCACATCGACTTCGGGGGGTTGCGGTTGATGCCCTCGACCCGGCCGAGGACCACGTCCGTGCCGTTGCGGTCGGCCATGGCGACCATGCGCTCCATGGCCTCGGCGCCGAGCCGGTCGTCGGCGTCGAGGAAGAAGACGTAGCGGCCGGTGGCCTTGGAGAGGCCGACGTTGCGCGGGCCGCTGGGGCCGCCGGAGTTTGCCTGGCGGACCACCGTGACGGCCATGGGGGCACGGGCCGCGAACTCCTCCAGGTACTCCCCGGTGCCGTCCTGGGAACCGTCGTCGACGGCGATGACCTCCAGGCGCGCCGCGTCCAGGGTCTGTGCCTCGACCGACGCCAGGCACTCGACCAGGTACGGCATGGCTTCGTACGCCCCGATGACCACCGTGACGTCAGGCTGCGCAACGGTCACTTTTCCCTCTCAGCACACACCGGTTCCCCCATATGAACGCTTTGGATACCCGGTAGACGGTGGATGAACGGGGCGGGTTGCCTGGGTTTCGGTAAGTGTTCCACATCACATGATG
>NZ_JBHWUU010000101.1:0-33765 GCF_042737375.1 Streptomyces sp. NPDC060000 | reverse complement strand
GGCGCCCATCCGTCCAGAACCAACCACGACCCACGGCATGCGGCGGAGGGGTCAGTGGTCGGCCGACAGGCCGTGCAGGGCCGGCCCCGGTATCGGCGCACGGACGTGGTTCAGGGTGGCGTCGTGCCGGAGGATCCGCCGATGAATCTCGGCGAGGGCCGGCGAGGGTTCGACGCCGTGTTCGTCCATCAGCAGGGCGCGGGCCGTGCGGAACGCGGCCAGGGCATCGGCCTGCCGCCCCAGACGGTAGAGCGCGATCATCAACTGGCCCCACAACAGCTCCCGGGTGGGATGGGCCCGGACCAGCCCGTCCAGTTCGACGGCCGCCTGGGCATCCAGTCGCAGGACGAGTGCGGCCTCGATCCGGGTCTCCACCGCCGACAGCCGGAGCTGTTCCAACTGGGTCGCCCTCGCGGCGATCGCGGGAAGATGCCGGAACTCGGCGAAGGCGTCGCCACGCCACAGTCCGAGCGCGGTGGTGAGTTGCTCGAACGCGAGCCGGGGCCGTGTGGCCAACGCCTGTCGGCCCGATGCCACCAACCGCTCGAACCGCACAGCGTCGACCGCAGCCGGATCCATCCGCAGCTGGTAGCCCGGCGGGCGGGTGACCAGAACCGTCGCCGCGTCGGCTCCGCCGGTGTGGCGTAGTGCCGCGCGCAGCCTCGAGACATACGTACGCACCGTCCGGTGCGCGCCCTGCGGAGGGCGCGCACCCCATAGCTCGTCCACCAGCACCCACACGCCCACCGTCCGGCCGGGCACGGCCGCGAGCTGGGCCAGGACGCCCTGCGGCTGGGGACCGCCGAGAGCCACGGGCCGGCCGCGCACGGCGGCCTCCAGCGGTCCCAGTAAGCGCAGTTCCAGCCCGGGAGTCTCCATCGTCCTCATCCCTGCTCTCAAACGCCTTGTGCGGGCGGCAGGGCCGCTCGCCGGAACCATCAGGTGGTCCGAAAGCGTCGCGCGACGGAACGTAATTGTCATGTTCAGTTCCGCTCAACGGTCCGTGGCCGGGGTTGGCGGCGACGGGGGACGAAGCGTGTGGGCCGGCGAGCGGACCCGTCAGGCGCGCTCCGGGAGCACGGTGTCGGCCGGGTCCTTGCCGAGGTGGTGCAGGAGTCTGGCCCGCAGTGCCTCGGCGTCGGGATGGCCGAGTTCCTCGAAGAGGGCCAGGGACCGGGTCCAGGCGCCGCGGGCGGCGTCGCGATTCCGGGCGGCGTGATGGGTGTCACCGAGGTGGGCGAGAATGTCCGCCTCGAAGTAGCGGTCTCCCAACTCGTGGAAAAGGGACGCGGCTTGCCGGTAGCAGTCGGCTGCCTCGTCGTGCCGGCCGAGATGATGATGGGCGTAACCGAGGGTGTCCCAGGTGTGAGCCTCCCCGGAGGTGTGGCCGGTCCGGGCCAGCAGGGCGAGCGCCTGCCGGCCGTGGACGATGGCCTCCTCGTGGCGGCCCAGCTGCGCCTGGTCCCATCCGACGTTGTTCAGGGCCATGGCCTGCCAGGCGCGGTCGCCCGCGGCGCGGAACAGTTCCACCGCCCGACGCGAGTGGTCCAGTGCCTCGGTGCGAAGCCCCTGGCGGGTCGAGACCCGGCCGAGGGCGAGGCAGGTGTGCCCCGCGCCCCCCGGATCGCCGAGATCCCGGTACAGCTCCGCGGCGCGTTCGAGGTGAGCGCGTGCCTCGGCCTGCCGCCCGAGAGCGGATGCGGCATTGCCGAGGTTGCGCCGGGCACACGCCTCCGCCGCCGGGTCGGCCAGTCGGCGGGCCGAGGCCAACGCGACCGTATGGGCGGTGGTCCAGTCGGACCAGAGCACTCTTCGCTGGTGGAACGTGGTCAGCGCCGCCGCCAGTTGCCAGACGTGCGGGTCGAAGCCGGTCTCGAAGGCACGGTGAACGGCGTTGAGCAGAACGGGGTGTTCGGCGGCGAACCAGGCCATCGCGGCCTCCCGGTCGGCCGGTTGCTCGGGAGTCACCTGCGGCTGGGCCGGGGAGGGAAGGATCCGGTCGGCCGGCGGTCCGAGAAGGCGCTGTGCCCCCAGCGCGGTGTGCAGGTAGTGGTCGAGCATCCGGTGTGTCGCGTGCCGGCGGTCGTCCTCCTCGTCCTCGGTCCGGGCCAGTTCTCCGGCGTAGGCGCGGAGCAGATCGTGGAAGGAGTACCGGCCGGGGACGGGTTCGGCGAGCAGGTGGGTCCGGGTCAGTTCACCCAGCAGCGCCCTGACCCGCGCGGGTGGCAGACCGGCCAGGCTCGACGCGGCCGGCGTGGCGACGTCCGGTCCGGGATGCAGCCCGAGCAGCCGGAAGAGGCGGGCGGCGGCGGGGCTGAGGGCATCGTACGACCAGGAGAGGACGGCCCGTACCTGGCTGGCCGGGTCGCCACCGTCGAGAGCGTCCAGCCGGTCGCCGGTGTCACCCAGTTCGTCGGCGAGCGTGGCGAGCGGGATGTGCGGCTGGGCGGCGGCTCGGGCGGCCACGACGGCCAGAGCCAGTGGCAGGCCCGCGCAGCTGGCCACGATGCCGGCGACGGCGGCGGGCTCGGCCGCCGTGCGGGAGGCACCGAGCCGGTCGGCCAGCATGGACCCGGCCTCGGCGGGGGTGAGCACGTCGAGGGCGAGCAGATGGGCGCCCTCGGCCACCGCCAGGCTGGTGAGCCGGTTACGGCTGGTGATCAGCGCGAGGCAGCCGGGCGCGCCGGGCAGCAGCGGCCGTACCTGTGCGGCGTCCCGGGCGTTGTCCAGCACCACCAGGACCCGCCGGTCGGCCAGCAGACTCCGGTACAGGGCGGCCTGTGCCTCCACCCCCGTGGGGATCCTGGTCGGGGGCACCTCGAAGGCGTCCAGGAATCCTCGCAGTGCCTCGGCCGGGTCCCGTGACGCTCCACTCGGGTCGAAGCCGCGCAGGTTCACATACAGCTGTCCGTCCGGAAAGTGCTTGCGCATCCGGTGCCCCCAGTGCACGGCGAGCGCGGTCTTGCCCACCCCGGCCGTGCCCGACACCGCCGAGATCACCACGGGAGCCGACGGCCACGCCGCGTCGAGAATCCCGTCCAGGTGCGCCAGTTCCTCGTTCCGGCCGGTGAACCCGCGTACCGCGACCGGTAGTTGAGCGGGAACCACGCCTCGCTGCGGGTGGGAGTGCGGCGCCGCCACGGGACTTGCCGGCACGACCGGCTCAAGTGCATGTCCCCGCAGGATGAGCTGATGGACTTCGCGCAGCGCGGTGCCGGGATCCGTCCCCAGTTCCTCCGCGAGCCGCTGCCGGACGGCGGCGTAGCACTCCAGGGCCTCCGAGCCCCGTCCGGCGGTGTAAAGAGCCCGCATCAGTGCCTCGGCCAGCGGTTCCACCAGCGGTTGTTCGCCCAGGAGCGCGGAGAGCGGGCCGACCGCCGAGGCGGGGTCACCGAGCCGCGCCTGGACGCGAGCCCAGTGGACGGTCGCGTCCACCCGCTCCCGCCGCCACGCCTCCCGCGTGCGCTCCGCCCACGGGCCGTCGAGTCCGCTCAGCGGCTCACCGCGCCACAGACCGAGGGCCTCGCTCAGCAGTGACGCCCGCGCGGGGTCCGGCAGCCTCTCCGCCCGCGCCTGGCCGACCAGGCGCCGGAAGCGGTGCACGTCGACCTGTTCCCGGCCGGCTTCCAGAACGTAGCCGCCGGACCGGCGCAGCAGCCGCAGTCGCTCGCCCGCGGGCTCAGCCGTCTGCTCGCAGATCTGCCGGATCCGGGCGATGTGCGAGTAGACGGAGCGCCGGGCTCCTTCCGGAGGGGTCGTGCCCCAGACCCGCCTGATCACCACGTCGGCTTCCACCGGCCGGCCGGTGTCCACGGCCAACGCCGCCAGTACGGCGCGCCGTTGCGGTGGCCCCACCTCGATTGTCCGCTCCGGCCCTGCCAGTTCGACAGGTCCGAGTAATCGCACTTGCAGCATGGTGCCCCCCAGGTCCCTCGGCGTCGCAAGAGTCTGCCCGTGTCCGGACGACGAGCGACAGCCCCGCCGACGGGAGACGACAAACTATTGACAACATTTCGCCGAGGCCTGGCTCTCACGATGGCAGTGCACGCGGAGGCCGACCACCGAACGCGTCGCATCGCACGGGGACACGGGGACACGGGGACGCACAGGGGACACGGGGGCTTGGGGGGAACATGGCGGAGAACGGCAGATCTGTACGTGTACGCGCCGGCGGCGAGCCCGGTGCGGGAGGGGAGAGCGCCGGGCAAAGGCGGAAGGGAGACCCGCCGGAGCCGGCCCTGCGGCGAACGCCTCGCCCACCCCGGTCCGGCCCGGAACGTACCCCGGTGCCTCCAGGAGGCGGAGGGCGGAGCGTACTCGCGGGAGCCTTCGAGTTGCTGGCCGCGGTGGAACGTACCGGGGGAGCGGGGCTGACCCGGCTCGCGGCCGAGAGCGGACTGCCCAAAGCCACGGCGCACCGGCTGCTGGAACAACTGGTCGGCCTGGGTGCGGTGGAGCGGGACGTGGACGGGTACCGGATCGGCTCGCGGATGTTCCAGCTCGGGAACGGGTGGCAGCCGCACCCGAGGCTTCTTGCCGCCGCCGCCGAGCCCGCTCGCCGCCTGGCGGCGGTCACGGGCGCGGCCGTGGGGGTCGCGGTGCTCCGGTGCGACCGGACCCTCGTCCTCGACTGGACACCCGGTGAGGCCATGGCGTTCCCGGCGCTGCGGAACCGGTCGGCCTGGCCGTGGTACACCGCAGCCGGCAAAGTGCTCGCCGCGGCGCCGGAGTACCGCTTCCCGCCGAGCGTCGTGCCCGCCTCATGGCCGCGGGAGGGACGAGCGATCCGAGAGCGCGGCGTGGCGGTCGACCGGGGCGTCCTCACGCCCGGCGTGTGCTGTGTGGCAGCCCCGCTGTACGACGTGAGCGGTGCTCCGGTCGCCGCGTTGTTCGCCGCGACCGGCCCCGCACACCGGCCGGAGCGGCTCGCCGATGTCGTACGGCGGACCAGCACGGCGATCAGCGCGGGCCTCGGGGGAGGCCACCTCCGGCCGGCCACCTGATCACCGGGCCGGCGCGACGCCTCGACGGTGCTGCCCCGGGCGCGGTGCCCGGACCGGCCCCGAGACGGGACGCACCACCACGCCGCCGCATGACGTGAGCACGCCCTACTCTTTGGCTGATCACGACAATGTCGGCTCCAGGGCCGAGGCGGGGGAGAGCACATGACATATCGGCGCGCGGTGATACCGGCACTCGTCGGAAGCCTGCTGATCACGCTGCTGCTGTGGTGGGCGGGGGCGAGCGCGCAGGCACTGCAACTGCGCGGTACCAGCAGCGTGTTCGACGCCCAGTCCGCGAGCGAACTCCGGCGGTGGCTCGCACCCTGGTCCTACGACCCCCCGGCGGAGCTGCTGTCCGACGGAGCAGGGAGCGGTGGTCCGGCGCCGAGCGGAGGTACGCAGTACGCCGATCTGTACAGCACCGCCATGCAGATCAGGTTCCTGGCGGTCTTCGCCTTCTTCCTGGCCGGCGCGCTGCTCCTGCTCCGCAGGATGCCGCCGGCGCAGGGCCGTACGCCGGCCACGCTGCTCGCGCTGTGGGCCTGGGGTCCGGTGGCCGGAACGCTGGCCGTGACGGTCTCCGCGCCGTGGCTGATCGCGTCCCGGGGGCACGGCAGTTACCGGTTCCTGCCGCAACTGGCGGGAGTGATCGCGTCGAGCGGCCCGGTCGTGGTGTTCGCCGCGCTGTCGACGGCCCTGCTCACGGTGCTCGTGGCGCGCGTCACCGCCAAGGGTGCGGAACCGCTGCCCCGGCAGAGTGTGCCGCCGCGCGCTGCTCGCCTGGCGGCGAGCGCCGGGACCGTGGTGATCGCACTGTCGCTGGTGGTTCTTTCGTACCAGTCGGTGGCGGCCTGGATCCAGACCTCGTCCGGCGGCGGAGGACTGCTGTCCGAGCCCGGCGACCTGCTGCGCGAGTGGCTGCTGCTCGGTGGCTGGACGGGGCCTGCGACCAGCCCGCTCGGCGACTGGCTGCTGTACCGAACCGCCGATGTGCTGCTGCTGGCCGTGGTGTGGTGGGCGCTGCGGCTGCTGCCCGGCCTGCTCACCCGAACCACGGTGCCCGCGACGGTGGTGGGTGCGATCTGCGCGACCGTGCTGGGACTGCTGGCGAGTCAACTGCTGCACATGACGATGGACGACACGGTCGACGTGTGGGGGCCCGTGTACCTGTTCTCGAGGCTCGGCGAAGGCGTACCGGCCGCTGTCACCTGCGGCGTCGCGGCGGGACTTGCGACCTTTGTGACACTGCGGCTGGCCGGGGGCCGTAAGGCCGACGACCTCCCCGGGTGAGGGAACGGCCTGTGCGCCACCGGGTGATGTCGTCGGCCGTCCCTCGCGGTGGTGGCGGGCCGCCTCGCTGCCGTGGCGTCCCGCTCTGTGCTGTGCCCATCGGCCCGGTCGTCCCGCGCGCCGAGTCCGTGGCCGTCGGACCGGGGGTCCATCGCTCGGGCAGCCAACGGGCCAGGGAGCGCCATCGCCCCGGCGGCCACCGCGGCCACCGCGCCGAGCCGCCCGGTGCCGCCGCCCTGTGATCCGGCGGCCACCCGGCGAGGCGGCCCGGACGACTGCCGCCACCGTCGTGGAGGCGATGGAGGCGATGGACACGGAAGGCACCGCAGGTAGTGGCGGGCAGTCCCGTAGTACCCCGGTACTACGCGCACGGCAGGGTTCAGCCTCCCGGTACCACCGGTTCGGGGTGATGCGGCGCCTAGCGTGGCCGGTGTGGCGTCGGAAGTGACGGACGCCCTGGGCCGACAGGAAGAACGCGAATGATCGACGCACGGCAGTTGACCAAGCGATACGGCGACAAGACGGCCGTCGACGGGCTGGACTTCGTGGTGAAGCCCGGCACCGTGACCGGCTTTCTGGGGCCCAACGGCGCGGGCAAGTCCACGACCATGCGCATGATCGTCGGCCTCGACGCCCCGACGAGCGGCTCCGTCACCGTGAACGGCCACCACTACGCCCGCCACCAGGCTCCGCTGCAGGAGGTCGGTGCCCTCCTGGAGGCGAAGTCGATCCACCCGGGCCGCTCGGCGTACAACCACCTCAGGGCGCTCGCCCTGACCCACGGCATTCCGGGCAGCCGGGTCGACGAGGTCATCGGCCTCGCCGGACTGGGCAGCGTGGCGAAGAAGCGGGCCGGTGCCTTCTCCCTCGGGATGGGCCAGCGGCTGGGCATCGCGGCGGCGTTGCTGGGCGATCCGCAGACGGTGATGCTGGACGAGCCGGTCAACGGGCTGGACCCGGAGGGTGTGCTCTGGATCCGCAACCTGCTGAAGGGGCTCGCCGACGAGGGCCGGACGGTGTTCGTGTCCTCGCATGGACGAGTGACACCCGTGACCACCGATGAACTCAGCGGGATGGGACCGCTGGTCGCCCGTCTCTCCCGGGGCGGCCAGCGGTTGCGGCACGCCGACCGCGCACATCCCTGGGTGCTGGACACCGCAGTCGTCGTCCTGGTCTTCCTGATGTTCTGCCTGCCCGACCTGTTCCACGCCGGGATGGACGACGGCGACGGCGACGGCCCGCGCCGGTTCCGCCTCGCCTTCACCCAGCTGCCCGTCGCGGGGATGCTGGCACTGCAGGCCGGACTGGTACTGCCCCTGCTGTGGCGGCGTCGCAGGCCTGCCGCGGCCTTCGGCGTCATCGCCGCGGTGTTCGTCCTCCAATGGACCCTGGGCGCGGCGCTGCGCGCGGACATCGCCCTCTTCGTCGCCCTCTACAGCCTGGCCCTGCACGGGTGGCTCCGGCAGCTGCCGTGGGCCTGTGCGGTCATGGCGGGCGCCATGGCGCTGGTCGCGGTCCGCGCGTCCTCGGCCGTGTCCGTCTGGGACGCGCTGTTCTTCCTGCTGAGCACGGCGACCGCGGCCCTCGCGCTCGGTCTGGTGGTACGGATCCGCCGGGCCCAGCTCGCCGGACTGCGGGACCGGGCCGCCCGGCTGGAGATCGAACGCGACCAGCGCAGCAGGCTGGCCACGGCCACCGAACGCACCCGGGTCGCCCGCGAGATGCACGACATCGTCGGCCACAACCTGTCCGTCATCATCACGCTGGCCGACGCCGGCGCCTATGCCACCGACGCCGCTCCCGAACGCGGCAAGGAGGCCCTCCAGCTCATCGGCGACACCGGCCGGCAGGCCCTCGGTGAACTGCGGCGCGTACTCGGTGTGCTGCGCGAGGCAGGGGGCGGTCCGTCCGGCGGGCCCGAACTCAGCCCACAGCCCGGCATCGCCGACATCGAAGCCCTGTGCGCCAAGGTGCGCGCCGCCGGTCTCGGGATCGCCTACCGGACCTCCGGCGACGTGGACGCCCTGGACAGCGGGGTGCAGCTGACGGTGTACCGCATCGTCCAGGAAGCCCTCACCAACACACTGAAGCACGCCGACACCGACACCCTGGTGCGTCTGGCGATCGTCGAGAAGGACGCCCGGCTGACCGTCCGGGTCCAGGACACCGGCCCGGCCACACCGTCCGGACCGCCGAACGAGGAAGGACACGGCCTGGTGGGCATGCGGGAGAGAGCGGCTCTGTACGGGGGAACCGTCAGCGCGGGACCGACGGGCGGCGGAGGATGGAGCGTCGAGGCCGTACTGGACCTCACACCCCAGGGCGGTGCCCGGTGACCACCGTGCTCATCGTGGACGACCAGCCGCTGCAGCGCTACGGCTTCCGCATGCTCCTGGACTCCGTCGCCGAGACCGACGTCGTCGGTGAGGCCGTCCACGGCGCCGAGGCCGTCCGCAAGACGGCCGAACTGCGCCCGGACGTCGTCCTGATGGACGTCCGCATGCCCGGCATGGACGGCATCGAGGCCACCCGCCGTATCGCCGCCGCGGGCGGCCGCTCGCGCGTTCTCGTGCTCACCACCTTCGACCTCGACGAATACGTTCACGCCGCCCTCCGGGCCGGCGCCAGCGGCTTCCTCCTCAAGGACGCGCGGCCCGAGGAACTCCTCGCCGGCATCCGCGCCGTCGCCGTGGGCGACGCCGTCATCGCGCCCGCCCTCACCCGCCGCCTCCTGGACGAGTTCGCCCGCTACGTCCCCGCGCACCGCCAGGACCCCGCCGAGGACCCGGGACTCGGCTCCCTGACCGACCGCGAGCGCGAGATCCTCGTCGCCGTCGGCAAGGGCTGGACCAACGGCGAGATCGCCACCCGCTTCGT
Source organism: Streptomyces sp. NPDC060000 (assembly GCF_042737375.1). NCBI lineage: Bacteria > Bacillati > Actinomycetota > Actinomycetes > Kitasatosporales > Streptomycetaceae > Streptomyces > Streptomyces sp. NPDC060000. Next base: position 24,595 of record NZ_JBHWUU010000101.1, on the reverse strand, counting down.
CCTGTCCGAGTCCACCGTCAAGACCCACGTCGGCCGCGTCCTGGCCAAGATCGGCGCCCGCGACCGCATCCAGGCCGTGATCTTCGCCTACGACCACGGCCTCGCCCGGCCCAACGCGGACTGAGCGCGGACTGAACCGACGAGCGGCGACCGGGAAGTCAGGGACGGGTTCCGTGGTTTCCCTGATGTGCCCGCGGCCGCGGTTCGCGAGGATCGTGTCGTCGTCGGCCGTCGGTGGGCCGGCACGGAGGAGGGGAGGGGTCATGGGGTTGTCCCAGGGGCGGCGTGCCGCACTGCGGGAGCGTGCGAACGCCTTCGGCTTCGGCCAGGGGCGCCGGACCTACGCCGTCACGGGGGTGATGGGCGGCCTCGCGCAGCTCGCGCGGCGGGCCCTTGTGGGGCTGGCCGTCTTCCTCATCGGCGCACTGGTCGTGCTCAGGCCCCCGTCGGCGTTCATCAAGGGCGCCGTCATCACGGCCGTGATGCTCGCCGGGTTCGGTCTCATGCCGGCATGGCGCCGGGCATCCGCGACCCTCGAGATCAACAGGTGCTGTCTCTACCCGGGCGGCATGGTCGTCACCAACCAGTTCGGTCAGATACGGGATGCGGTGGCGTGGGCCGAGGTGACCACGACGAAGCGGATGTCCGCGCGCTCGATCCTCATGGCCTTCGACCGGGTCGAGCTCGGGCGGCCCGGCCCGGCGCCCCTGACGTTCGTGGTCCTGGGACGCGAACCCGCCCTGATCAGGGCTCTGCAGCAGGAGTTGGCACGCAACGGGATCCGATGATCGCCCGGGTGCCCTCGGGACGCACCGTGTGACGCGGGTCGCCTGGCCTCGACCAGGTCCGGAGTGTCCTCGGGGCCGAGCAGGTCAGCCCGCACCCGGGAGACCGCGTCGGTTCCGGCACCCACCTCCAGCACGGTTCGCGCTGCCCGGTCCGGCGCCGGCGGCGCGGCGAGCGCCTCGGCGAAGTGACGGCTGCTGGGCGTCACGGCCCCGGTCGTACGGAAGGCCCGAAGTGTCTCTGCGAGGAACAGCCGGCGGTCGGCGAGACGCAGCGCCGCCGAAGATCGCCGGACAGGGGAGGTGCGCGTCGGGGAGAAAACCACGAGAGGGACGCCGAGCAGCGCCCGGCGCCACGGAACCGGCCGGTGTGCGGCGACGGCACCCGACGAAAGTCGGGGGCCGCGGTCTCCGTTCGTCGGGGGTACGGGGAGAGGGGCGTCCCTAGGATGGCAAGGTGATGTCCGGAGCAGAACGCGAGGTGCCGCTGTGGGTCGAGGTGCCGTCGGCGGTGCTGCTCGCCCTGCTGTCCACGCTGGAGGGCTTTCGGTCGGCCGGTGACACCCTGGCCGATCCCGCGCCGTGGGTCGCGGCAGCCGCGTCGGTCGGGGCGCTCGGCCGCCACCGGTTGCCGCGGGCGGTGGCGGGCCTGGCCTTGGCGGCGGTCGTCCTGGGCTCGGTGTTCCCGTTGCTGGTGAGTCTCTACCACTTCGCCTCGCGGGGCCGGTTGCGGGCGGTGTGGGTGTGCCTGGGAATCGCGACGTGCGCCGGCCTGCCCTGGCTGGCTCTCGCACTGGCGCTGGGACGCCCGCTCTCCTGGGGGCGGGTGACCACCTGGACCGGCGCCGGCGTCGGGAATGCCGTACTGGTGGCCCTGGCACTGGCCCTCGGCATGTGGGCGGGCAGTCGGCGCAAGCTCCTCGGCGCGCTGCGGCAACAGGTGGAACAGCTGCGGGTGGAGCGCGAACTGCGCGCCGAACAGGCCCGGTCGGCGGAGCGGGCCCGGATCGCCCGAGAGATGCACGACGTGCTCGCCCACCGGCTGAGCCTGCTGGCGCTGCACGCCGGAGTGCTTCAGCTGCGCGAGGAGGGGATGTCACCGGCCGGCCTGGAACGACTGGCTCTTCTGCGCGGCACGGCCGGGCAGGCGCTGGACGATCTGCGCGAGGTGCTGGGGGCGCTGCGGTCCGACCTGCCCCACGGGGCCGATTCCGCGGTTCAGGTTCCGGTTCAGGTCCGGGAGCCGGCGCTGCGGGACCTGGAAGAGCTGCTCGCGGAGGCCAGGGCAGCCGGCCAGGTGATCGAGTCGGTCGTGTCCGGTGATGTGGAGGGCGCGTCCACCAGCCACCGGCTCGCGGTCCACCGCCTCGTACGAGAGGCTCTGACCAATGCCCGCAGGCATGCCCATGACGCACCGGTGGCGGTCAGTGTGCACTACGGGCCTCCGGCCACCACGGTGGAAGTCGTCAACGGACCTGGCGGGCCCGCCGACCCCGCCGGACCGGCTTCACCCGGCGCATCCGCAGGGCAGTCCACGCCCTCCGGAGGTTCCGCGATGCCGGGTGGCTACGGCCTGATCGGTCTGGCGGAGCGGGTCGCGGCGCTCGGCGGTCATTTGCACACTGGCTCCACTGGCGCCGCTGGCGCCGGTGCCGGTTGGCGGCTGTCCGCACGGCTGCCCGTACCGTGCCCGGTCCCCCCGTCGGCGTCCGTCTCATGATCGATGTTCTGGTGGTCGACGACGACGCCCGGGTCCGGCTCTGGGTCTCGTCGACCTGTTGTCCACCGACCCTGAACCGACCGTCGTCGCCGAGGCGTCGGACGGCCTGGCCGCGGTCGAACAGGCGAGCCTGCACCGGGTCGACGTCGCCCTGGTCGATGTGCGGATGCCCCGCATGGACGGCATCACGGCGACCCGCAGACTGCGAGCGCTCCCGGATCCACCGCGCGTGATCACCCTGACCACCTTCGACCTGGACGAGTACGTGTACGACGCGCTCGCCGCCGGCGCCGACGGCTTCCTCCCCAAGGACGCCGAACCGCGCGAGATCATCCGCGCGGTCCACGTGGTGGCGGACGGCCACGGAATGTTGCATCCGGCCGCCGCCCGTCACCTGATCGACCACTTCCGCCGCGCCGCCCGCCCCGAGGCACTGGAGGCCCGCACCCGCATCGGGGGACTGACGCCCCGTGAGACGGACGTGCTCGCACGGCTCCCGCAGGGTGATTCCAACGCGGAGATCGCGGCCGCGCCGGGCATGCGGGAGAGCACCGTCAAGGCACACGTCAGCCGGATCCTCAACGCGCTGGGCTCCGGCAACCGTGTCCAGGCCGCCCTGTTGGCCCGCGACGCGGGGCTGGGCGGCCACGGCTGACCGGTTCATCGCGGGGGAGGCCGCCGGGCCGTCCGTCCTCCACAGCCCGCATGGCTTCCCTTCGCCGCCGCGTTCCTGCCGAATGGTTGGATGGTGATCTTTGAGATCACCCTCTGCTTGGAGGTGCCGCATGATCCGTATCGGCAAGCTCACGCCGTCCGACAGGGAGGGCTGGGAGGCCCTGTTCCGCGCGTACATCGACTTCTATCAGCGGGTCGAGCCGCCCGAGATGTACGACGGGGCGTGGCGCGCGTTCCAGGAGGACACACGCGTGCACGCCCTCGGAGCGAGGCTGGACGACCGGCTCGTCGGCATCACGCACTTCTTCGTCCACCCCAACACATCGGGGCCCGACGTCTGCTATCTGCAGGACCTCTTCACCGCACCGGACGTACGCGGCAGGGGCGCGGCTCGCGCGCTGATCACCGCTGTCTCCGACTGGGCCCGGGCCCGCGGCTGCTGCCGCGTGTACTGGAACACCCACGAGTCCAACACCACGGCCCGCCGTCTCTACGACAAGGTGGCCGAGAACCGGGGCTTCATCCGCTATCAGATCGAACTGCCACGTTGAATCAGTGGAACTGAGCAGTGTCTGCTCGTCCGGGCCGACCGGCAGCTTCCTGATCGGCCCGCCCGTCGCCCTGCGTACCCACACGTCGATCCGGGAGGGGTCGGCGAGGTCCAACTGTCCGACGTGCAGGGCCGGCAGGGAGTCGCGGAAGCTCCGGTAGACCGGGATGCCCGCCCACCCGCTACCCGCCGGCGGATTTCTCCCAGGTCAGCGAGTACCGGCGGAGCACATGCCGGCGGTAGTGCACACCGGGCAGCAATCGTCGTGCCGTAGCCCGTACCTGCCCGTAGCTCATCCGGGGGACGGCGACCGGCATGCCCTCCGGCCCCCTTGCCCGGCGCAGCACCTTCGTGATCCGGACGATCGGGGCAGCCGCGATCAGGGCCGCCCACTCGGCAGCGTTCGCCTCGCGGGCCAGGCCGACGACCATCAGTGTGCCGCCGGGTCGCAGCAACTCACGCATACGGATGAGGGCCGCCTCGAAGTCCATGTGATGGATCGTGGTCACCGAGCAGATGAAGTCGTAGCCCGCGGGGGAGAGGCCGGTGGTGAGGAAGTCGCCCTCGATCAACGTGAGATCAGGGTGACCGGCAGCGAGATCGCGTGCGCGGGCGATCATCTCCGAGGACTTGTCGATCCCGGTGACGCGCTTCGCCCGCTCGGCGAGCTTCCGTGCCAGCAGACCGTCCCCGCAACCGACGTCCAACGCGTCACCGCAGTCCTCGGGCACGGCACGGAGGATGCCGGGGTGCCGGGCGACGTTGGTGTTCCAGTACGGCTGCGGGTCGGCCTGGCGCATCGGACCATCGTAGACGCGCCGCCCGCACGAGAGTCATTGCTGCGCGACGGCGACACGGCGACGGATTCACCGCGATGGATGTCCGGGCACTCGCACCAGGCACGCCGGATGCGGGAGGCGCGTACACGCCGACGGCTCCCGCCCTGGGAACAGGGGGGAGCCGTTCACGCGCCTGGGCGCGTGCACCATCAGCGGGTCATGCGTGCCGGTGCGAGTGGCGGTTGCCGGTGACGAGGCGGTAGATGGCGAGCAGAATGAAGGAGCCGACGATCGCGGCGATCCAGGTGGAGAGGTCGAAGAACCCGTCGATGGAGTCGACGCCGAAGATCACCTTGCCCAGCCAGCCGCCGAGCAGACCGCCGACGATGCCGATGAGCATGGTGATGATGATGCCGCCGGGGTCTTTGCCCGGCATCAGGGCCTTGGCGATGGCGCCGGCGAGCAGCCCGATGATGATCCACGCGATGATGCCCATGATGCGTCTCCGCTTCGTCTTGTAAGGACAGTGTTAGCTTTCGTGTGCACCATCCGCGTCCGTACAAACGTCTCTGAGCCAAGTCACTTGGCGGTACGGGGAGAGAAGGCACGCTACCTGCGGGGAAGCGGGGGACCAAGGTCGGCTCGGGCTCGGTGAGCGACAACCATGCCTGCCGAGCGGCGTGTTTTTCGTCGCACGGCGCAGGGCCTGGTGGACCGAACGGCGCAGAGCCCGGTGGACCGATACACGTACTGGATGGTGCCGCCCAGATGGTGGAGGGGACCGGGTCAGCACGCTCGGTCCCCGTCACGAGAGGCATCGCGGCACGACCGGGATCGCCGGCCGGATTGAACCCACGTGCGCTCACCCGTCGTGCGAAGCGCGCACCCTCAGCGGCCGGTGTCGAGTTGTGACGGCGGAGCGGCTGCACGCAACACCTCACCCAGGAGCGCGACGGCCGGGGGGATCTCCGGGTCGCTGATATTGCCGTACCCGAGGACGAGCGCGGGCTCGGCCGACGGAATCGTGCGGTAGTCGTCGAGGTCCGCCAGGCGCAGCCCGGCAGTGGTCGCGGCCCGGACCGCCCCGCGGGTGTCGGCACCTTCCGGTAGCCGGAGCAGGATGTGCAGCCCGGCGGCGGTGCCGGCGACCTGCATGTCAGGCAGGTGGGTTGCGAGCGTCCGGACCAGTAGGTCGCGGCGGGAACGGGGATGTGACGAGCTGCGGAAAAAGTTCGGGGAGCGCTGATTTCACCCGGGGCGGTCGCAGTGGCGTACCGGGCCGTCCGGTCATCGCGTCGGCTCTTCGCCCACCTCGCCCGACCGCTCGACACCGGCCACCCTGTCAGTGGGGTCCGCTACCTTCGGGCCATGTCGATCACCGCACAACTGCGCGACTCGGTGAGGCTGCCGGGCGGACGCGCGCTGGTCAACGGCTTCGCCTTCGAGAGCCGTGGGGACGTACCGCGCCGCGCCCTCCTCCAGAACGGCCACGAGCTGGAGGTGTACGACCTGTACGAGGTCTTCGCCGGGGAGCGCGCGCCGACCGCCGTCTTCCCCCTTCCGTGGCCCGGCTGGGACGGCGGAGTCCACTCGGTGAGCCCCGACTGCTCGTTCGCGGTGTTCTCGGGCCAGCGGGCGGTGAGGGCCGTGCGGCCCGGCGGAGAGACGTTGTGGGAGTACCGGCACGGCTGTTGGGGGCCCGAGATCGGCCACCCGCACACGGGGGACGAGCAGGAGGTGTGCCGCGGCCTCGAGCACGGATCCTGCCGGATCTCCGACGACGGCCGGCTGGTCTGGGCGCACGTGATCGAGCCGGAGGAGCGTGACGGGGAGGAGCGCTGGGTCGTCCTGGATGCCCGGGACGGGCGAGAGCTGGCCCGGATACCGCTCGACAGCGTGGCCGCCGGTTCGCACCATCTCTCCCACCCGGACGGTGTCCACATGGGTCTCTGCATCGGCATGGGACAGGACGGCATCCTGCTGCACTGGGCGCGCTGGGACGGCCGGCAGCTGACCGGCTGGGACCTCAACGAGACCATGGACCGCATCCTGATGGACGTCCACTCGGGGCACCCGGGCTTCCTGACGGTCGAGCACTACGGCGCGGACCTGAGACTGCACGCGCTGGACGGCGCTGTGCTCGCCGAGAGGGAGCCCGAGCCGGCGGACGAGGATCGGCCCTGCTGGGACTACGGCTGCGGCTTCGCCGACGCCGACACCGTCATCGCCTCGACGGTCGGATCCGGTGACGGCCCGGAACGGGTCGTCCACTGGCTGCTCGACGCCCGCACCCTGGAGACACGGGGGATGGTCACGTATCCAACGGGCCCGGCCGAGGGCTACGTGCGCCCGCTGGGCGACGGGACCTGGCTCACCTACGACGACAGGAGCGAGACGCTCAACCGCTGGAGTGGAGCCGGGGGTTGAGCGCGATGACGAGGTCGGTCCGGACCGCCGCGAGTGCTGCCGGGGGAGACCGGGCATGTGCGAGCCCCGCACGCCGCCGAGCCGGCATGTCTCCACGAGGTGCCCGCCGACCCGCGCTCGGGCAAGCTGTACTGGTCCGGTGAACGACCCACATACGGAAAGGCAAGGCACCGTGAGCATCGTTACCGCAAACCTCGCCATTTCACTGGACGGATTCACCGCAGGCCCAGGTCAGAGCCTCGAGACCCCCTTCGGTACCGGAGCCGGCGCACTCACCGCCTGGATGCTCGAGGTGGACCAACCCGGGCGGGAGCGCGACGCGCAGCTTCTTCGGGCGCTGCACGAGAACACTGGTGCGCACATCATGGGGCGCAACATGTTCGGACCTGGCCGTGGCGCGTGGGACGAGAGCTGGACAGGCTGGTGGGGGTCCGAGCCGCCGTATCACGCGCCCGTCTTCGTCCTCACCCATCACGAGCGGCAACCGCTCGAGATGGACGGCGGTACGACGTTCACCTTTGTCACCGAGGGCCCTGAAGTCGCCCTCGAACGGGCGCGTAAGGCCGCGGGTGCGAGGGACGTGGAGATCGCGGGCGGCGCGGCGACGGTGCGTCAGTACCTTGCTGCGGGGCTGCTCGACGAGCTGGTGCTGCACCTGGTGCCCGTGGTTCTCGGCGCGGGAGAGCGTCTCTTCGACGACCTCGCAGAACTGGCCCTGACGCCGGCCGAAGTGATCGGTTCGCCCACCGTCACGCATCTGCGATACCGGACCGCGCAACAGTCGTAACGCCGCCCGGCACGCACGTCGGGCCATCACCGACCGCCACTGGTGTCATGACCGTGGACTGATCGGCGACGAGTTCCGCGACCCGCCTGGACGCCAGGACGCTGCGACGGCGCCTCACCGAGGAGGGAACCGGTTTCGACCGCCTGCGCGACGAGGCGCTGAGGGAACTCGCGCACCAGTACCTCACGGAGTCCTCCCGCTCGATGTGGCATGCGGCGCTCTCCGGGCTTTCGGAACAGTCGGCGCGGACGCGTGCTTGCGGCGCTGGTTCGGTCGGACGCCGACGGCGCTTCGGTGCGGCAAGCCGTAACGCTCAGCGAAGAAACTCGTGGGCGCCGCGGAGCCTCGTCCGCAACCGGTCCTGCGTCGCGCCGCTGTCGAGACGTACGTCGAGGGCTCCGGGCCGGGAGGACTCGGCTCGCCGCCCTGCGGGCAGCCGCGCACCGTCAAGGCCGTCGCGCCGGGCGATCAGCACACCGAGGTCGTGGCGGCTCAGGGCGTCCGATCCGGCGACGTGGAACATCCCGGCCGCGTCGGACAGTGCGATCTCCCACAAGGCGGCGGCCAGGTCCTCGACATGGACCGGGCAGCGAATGTCGTCGGTGAACAGGACCCCGTCGTGCGTGCCGTCCGCCAGGGCGTGCACCGCACGCTCGTGCACGGACCGGCCGTGCCCGATGATCAGCGACGTCCGTACGACGGCGGCGGTGGGCATCAGGAGCCGCACCGCCGTTTCGGCAGCGGCCTTCGCGGCGCCGTACGGGGTGACCGGATCGGGCGGGCAGCTCTCGTCGTAACGGACGCGCGCACCGGAGAACACCGCGTCGCTGGAGACATGCACCAGGCGGCAGCCCTGCTCGGCGGCGGACAGCGCCAAGCGGATGGGGCCATCGGCGGTGACCGCCCAGTCGGCCTTGGCGCTCGACGTGTTCACGATGATCGACGGGGCCACGTCGGCGATCAACCTGGAGACACGTGCGGGGTCGCGGAGGTCGAGCGGATGCCAGGCCACACCCGCGGCCCTGCCGGGCCTGGATGCGAACGTCGCGGATGTCGCTTTCCCCGCCGCGGTGGCCTGCCGGATCAGTTCGGCGCCCAGGAAACCGCTGCCCCCGATGATCAGGACCGTCATGGACCGACACGGTAGCGAACGCGACACGGCGCACGCGCATTTGCACCTCGTTCCTTCACGGGCCCTCGATCTCGGTACGGCATGCCGACATCCCCGGCGGGCGTCAGTGGGCAGGGCGGTGATGATCCGTCAGAACGGTCAGCAGAAGGATGAGTTCATCCTGCTGGACAGGGGTGAGGGGGGCGAGGAGTTCGCGCTGGGCGTCGGCGATGAGCGTATCGAGGCGCTCCAGGCGGCGGCGGCCGGTGGCGGTGAGGGTGACGACGTTGCGGCGGCGGTCGGCGGGATCCGGTTCGCGGCGGATGCATGCGGTGTCCGCGAGCTTGTTGAGGACGGCGACCATGTCGCTGCGGTAGATGCCGGTGCGGCGGCTGAGTTCGGCCTGACTGGCGGCGCCGGCCTCGGCGAGCGTGACCAGCACGGCGAAGTGCCACTTGTGGGCGTCTTCGGCGGCCAGGCGCTCGCCGACGAGCCGGTCGGCGACGACCGCGACCCCGGCGAGCAGGCGGCTGGGAACGACGCGTAGCCGGGCCGGGGTGGGTTCGGGGGTCGGGCTCATCGGGGGGATCCTCCACCTCTTGTGTTAGTGCCACTAACAGTCTACCTTCGTTAGTGGCACTAACGTTAGCTTCACAAACCAATCCAGGAGCGATGACCATGATCACGCCCTTCCGTATCGACATTCCCCAGGCCGACCTCGATGACCTGACCGACCGCCTCTCCCGCACCCGCTGGCCCAACGAGGTCGCCGACGCCGGGCCGGACTACGGCTTCCCGCTGGCGCGGCTGAAGGAGCTCGCCGAGTACTGGCGCACCGGCTACGACTGGCGCGCCCATGAGGCCCAGCTCAACGAGCTTCCGCACTTCACCACCGAGATCGACGGCCAGAACATCCACTTCGTCCACGTCCGGTCCGCGAAGCCGGACGCGCTCGCGCTGATCCTCACCCACGGCTGGCCCGGTTCGTTTCTGGAGTTCCTCGAGGTGATCGAACCGCTGTCGCGCGACTTCCATCTGGTGATCCCGTCCATCCCGGGCTACGGCTTCTCAGGGCCGACCCACGAGCGCGGCTGGGACATCGTCCACGTCGCGCGGGCCTGGGCCGAGCTGATGCGCCGCCTCGGGTACGAGCGCTACGGCGCGCAGGGCGGCGACTTCGGTTCGGGCATCTCCCTGGCGCTCGGCGCGGTGGCACCCGAGCAGGTGGTCGGCGTCCACGTCAACTACCTGCCGACCCGCCCCGATCCGGACGCCGACATCGAACTGTCCGAAACGGATGAAGCCCGGCTGGCCAAGGTCCGGCAGCTGATGGCGAATCGTCCGCCGTACCAGAGTCTGCAGGCCACCACCCCGCAGACCATCGGCTACGCGCTGACCGACTCACCGGTCGGCCAACTGGCCTGGATCGCCGAGCGCTTCGCACAGTGGACCGACCCGCGGTCGCAGATCAGCGACGAGCGGATGCTCACCGGCATCTCGCTGTACTGGCTGACCGCCACCGCGGCTTCGGCTGCGCGGTTGCACCGCGAGACGCCACGGCGGATCGAGCCGTGCCCGGTGCCGGTGGGCGTGGCGGTGTTCGCGCACGACATCACGCAGTCGGTGCGACCCCTGGCCGAGCGGCTGTACGACATCAGGCACTGGTCGGAGTTCGAGCGCGGTGGCCACTTCGCCGCGATGGAGGTACCGGAGCTGCTCGCCGAGGACGTCCGGGACTTCTTCCTGACCCGTGTCAAGCACGGCTAGGGCTGTTCGGGCGATCACCGGGCAGACTGGCCCGCATGCCTCTCTCGCTGCATCACATCGTCATCGACGCTCACGATCTGCCCACGCTGGCCCGGTTCTGGGCCGAGGTGCTGGGCTGGCGGATCCTGTCCGAGCGGGAGCGGGAAATCGTGATCGGGCCTGACGAGACGGCGCCGGTGGGCATCTGCTTCATGCCGGTGACGGACCGCAAGGTCGCCAAGAACCGTCTGCACCTCGATCTGACGGCCGCCGCGGAGGACCGGGAGGCCGAGATCGAGCGCATCATCGCGCTCGGCGCCCGCAGGTCGGACGTCGGCCAGAGCGGCAACGAGTCATGGACGGTGCTGGCCGATCCGGAGGGGAACGAGTTCTGCGTGGTCCGCCCGAAGGAGACCCTCATCGGCTAGGACTTGCTTCAGACCGTCACGTGCGATGCCTGAGAACGCGCTGACCCCGCTCGGGGCCGCTCTGCTGCGCCAGGCCCTGGCGGCCCGGGCAGGCGCGGCCCGTTCCGATCCGTAGGCGTGCGGCGCGACCTCAAGCGGGACAACGACCTTCCGGCGGCGCGCGGCGCGTCGGCGGGAAACCGCAGGCAGGAACCGTGATCAGGAACCGTGATCAGGAACCGTGATCAGGAACCGGGATCAGGAACGGAGCGAACACGGGTCGACCGCGCCCCCCGCCACCCCGGACGGGCGGCGCCGACCGTGGTGCGTCGCGATGGACACGAATCCCGGAGTCACCCCACGTTCCGCCGAACACACGGAGGTACTCGAACGTGGATCGCGCCGACCGGTGGCACCCGCGCCGGGCCGGCGTTGACCTCAACCAGGGTTGAGGTTCTAGCCTGCGTTCCAGCCGCTCCCGGAACTGAAAGGCAGGCACGGTCATGGCCTTCAACGAAGCCGAACGCAACTACCTGGAAGGGCGGTTCCTGGGACGGCTCGCCACGATGGGACCGGATGGAACCCCCCAGGTGCGACCGCTGGGATTTCGGCTGAACCAGGACGGGACCATCGACCTCGGCGGCCCCTGGGTGGCCTCCACCCAGCGCTGGCGCAATGTCCTGGCCAACCCCCGCGTGGCCTTCGTCATCGACGACATGACACCGGACGGCCCGGATGCGATCAAACCCGGTATGGGGCGGGGCGTGGAGATCCGCGGCCGGGCGGAGACACTCACCGTGGACGATCCACCCGGACCGCCAGGAATGACCAGCCCCGACATCATCCGCATCCACCCGGAACGGATCGTCAGCTGGCACATCGACCCGGCCATGCCGGACGGCCGCTCGGTCGACGTCCGCTGAGACACCCGGCACCGGCCGGGACCTCCTTGCCGTTCGGTGTCTTGCCGCCGGGCCGCCGGGCTGTCCGGGAGGTGTTGTCCAGGGGGCTGCGCCGCACACTACCCCCTCCGGTCCTGGGGTGCGTCGGGGTGTCCGCGGTCACTGCGTGAGTCACGCGAAAGCGGGCAGCAGGCTCTGTACGCATGGAAAACACCTGGCGCCTCACTGTGCGCACAGGTCATCTCACGCAATACAGGTAAGGAACCGCAGTGGCTGACGCACTGACCGACGGGCAGCCCGAACCAGCTCGGTCCGGGACTAGCGAGATCGCCGGTCTGCCCGCACAGGTCCGTCAGGATCTGACGAGCAGGCTGAAGCGGAACAAGCGTCCCTTCCGCGACGAGGACGTCCAGGTCGTCGAATCCCCGTTGCTCCGGCGTGCGGTCGGTGCCTCGGCGCTCGGCAACTGTATGGAGTGGTTCGACTTCGGCGTCTACAGCTACCTCGCCGCCACCATCGGAAAGGTCTTCTTCCCCGGGGCGTCTCCCGCCGCGCAGGTGATCTCGTCGTTCGCCACCTTCGCGGCGGCGTTCGTCGTGCGCCCGCTGGGCGGCCTCGTCTTCGGGCCGCTCGGGGACCGTCTCGGCCGGCAGAAGATCCTCGCCACCACCATGATCATGATGGCGGTCGGCACGTTCGCCATCGGTCTGATCCCCAGCTACGCCACGATCGGCATCGCCGCACCGATCCTGCTGTTGCTGGCCCGCATGCTGCAGGGCTTCTCCACCGGCGGCGAGTACGGAGGCGCCACGACCTTCGTCGCCGAGTACTCGCCCGACCGTCGTCGCGGCTTCCTCTCCAGCTGGCTCGACTTCGGCACCTTCGTCGGGTACGCGCTGGGCTCCGCCCTGGTCACCACGCTGAATCTCGCCCTCAGCGACGCGCAGATGCTCTCCTGGGGCTGGCGGATCCCGTTCCTGATCGCGGGCCCGCTCGGGGTGATCGGCCTCTACATGCGTCTCAAGCTCGAGGAGTCGCCCGCTTTCCAGCAGCAGCTCGACGAACACGAGCAGAGCCTCGCCAAGGAATCGGCGGGCACCGAGTTCCGGACCATCGTCCGGGAGCACTGGCGGGCCCTGCTCATCTGCACGGGACTCGTACTGCTCTACAACGTCACCAACTACATGGTCACGGGGTTCCTGCCCACGTATCAGACGGAGACCCTCGGCCGCTCCAGCAGTTCCGCGGACGTCCTCGTGCTCGTGGGCATGGTGTGGATCGTGCTGCTGATCACGTTCCTCGGCAGGCTCAGCGACCGCGTCGGACGGCGCCCGCTCTACGGCTTCGCGGCGGTGGGCATGATCCTGCTCGCCATCCCCTCCTTCGCGCTGATCAAGATGGACGGCACCTGGCCCCCGATCCTCGGTGTGCTGATCCTGTCCACCCTGCTGGCGTGCTTCGCCGCGCCGAGCGCCGCGACACTGCCCGCGCTCTTCCCGACGGCCGTCCGTTACGCCGCCATGGGCATCGGCTTCAACTTCGCGGTGGCCGCGTTCGGCGGTACCACTCCGCTGGTCACGGAGGCGCTGGTGAGCCTCACCGGAAACGACATGATGCCCGCCTACTACCTCATGGCGGCGGGCGCCATCGGGCTGTTCACCGTCCGCTTCCTGCCCGAGAGCGCCCAGGTCTCCCTCCGTGGCTCCCAGCCCATGGTGGGTTCGAAGGAGGAGCGACGGGAACTGATCGCCACCTCGCAGGAGCTGTACCGGGTCGGCCGGGACATGTCCGGCCGCCGCTGATTCCTCCTGCCCGGCCGACTGCACGGGGAGCGGGAGTTTCCGGCCCGGGTCAGCAGGCGTCGTACTTCCAGGCGTCGCCCTCCAGCGTCCACGGCTGCTTCGTCTGGTCGAACTTGGGCAGGCCTGCCACCTTGTAGGTGGCGCGGCCGAGGTCGCCCGACACGTCGGCCTGCACGTCGGTCGCCAGGTGGTCGGGCCCGTAGTCCGTCTTCACCTGCTTCACGACGCCGGCGTACGTGTCCTTGGTGATCTCCTTCGCGCAGCGCGCGGACAGCATGGCGTACGCGGTGTCGGTGTCGGCGGCGAAGTAGGCGGCGGTGTACACGGCGACGGCGGCCTCGAGGTCGTCGCCCTCGTGCTCGGCGGGGACACTCACGGTGGGCTCGGCGGAGGGTGTCCCGCTGTCGCTGGCGGCCGGAGCGTCGTCGGACGAGGAGCAGGCGGTGAGCGCGGCGAGGAGCAGAGCCGCGGTGGCGATGGTCGCGCGAGTGCGCATGGTTGTCCCCCCTGGACAGTGATGCTTGAGAGGGCATGCTGCCATGCCCGGAACGGTGAGCACCCGGAGGGTGGGATTTCGGCGGGGCCCTGTGACCAGGCTGCTATGGGGATGTGACAGCCGGGGGGCACCAGCGTCGGTACCGCGGCCCCCGACGTGTCACTGCGGCCGGGTGCGAAGTCGGTCGTCAGGCCCGCGGCACGTCCTTGACGAACACGATCCCGTCGAGCCCGGCCAGGTGCTCCGGGTCGAGTGGGGCGTAGCCGTACCAGGGGGACACGCGGGCGGCGGGCCGAGTGTCGCCGAGGGCGGTGGCGAGCCTTGAGGCGTCGACGACGTAGCGGTGGTCGGGGAGGGCGTAGAGGAGCCCCTCGACGGCGTCCGGTGGCGGGGTGTCCACTCCCCGGTGCCGGAGCGTGCCGAGGGCCGTGGCCAGGAAGGCGTACTCCCGGCCCAGGAGGGCGCTCACCAGCGCGCCGGCGCTCCACCATTCCACCGGCAGTCCGCCCATCCGCATCGTGCTCTTGGCCCGCTGGAGATGGGCGTTGTGGGCGTGGACGAGTGCCGGGCCCCGTTCGGCGACAGCGAGGAGGCTGTCGGCCATCATCTGGTCCCGCAGGCCCACCATCCGTGCCATGCGGCCCGGTGAGGTGTCGGCCATCCAGAAGTGGTAGCGCAGCAGACCGACGGCGGTGCGCCCGTACTGGCGTGCCCTGTCCAGGTCGTCCCGTGAGGCGGCCGGCGTTCGCAGGTGCGGTGCCTGCGCGTCGAGCAGCGCCGCCAGATCGTCGGCGAGCAGTCGCAGCTCCCTGGCCTGGACCGACTGCCCTACGGATGCGGACGGGTTCATCATGGCGGCGGGGTCGGTCCACCGGTCGTCGGCACCGAGCAGCCGGTCGAGCGTGTCCGCGGTGCAAGGGAGCAGGTCCGCGTTCACGCGGTCCGCCAGGTAGTCGTGGAGCGCGGTGAGTGCCTGCCTGGGGCTCGCGGCGCCGGTGATCTCCACGGGGCCGTCGAAACCGGCGAAGCGGACCCGCTCGGACACGGGCCGGCGGTCGTTGTGGGCGCGCATCCAGCGCACGAGCTCGCGGTTGGCCGCGGACGCTCCCCACCCGTGGCTGAATCCGCGCTCCATCACTCCGTCGAGGGTGCCTCGCCCCGAGGTGACGTAGTCGTCCACGACCAGGCCCCGCAGGCAGTCGCTCTCTATCGCGATCGTCCGGAAGCCTTCCTGCTCGACGAGCTGTCGGAAGAGCTCGTTGCGCAGGTCGAGCAGGGTGTCCTCGCCGTGGGTGGGCTCGCCGAGGGCGAGCAGCCGTGGGCGGGCCGGGAGCAGCCTCATGACGGCGGAGGCCTCGAAGGTTTGGGCGGTGTGCTTGATGTCAGCAGCCATGCCTTGAACGGTATCGTTGAACCTTCGGTGGAAACTTTTACGCGATATCGGCGGGTCGATGAAGCGGAACCTTCAAAACGGTGAGCGGCTGAGGCCGGTCGATCTGGCACGTGGGCACGGTCTGTCGACGCAGGCGATCAGGAACTACGAGGAGGCCGGCATCCTCCCGACCGCCGACCGAACCCTCCACGGCTACCGCACCTACACCTCGCTGCACGCGGGGGCCCTGCGCGCCTTCCTCGCCCTGGTGCCCGGCCACGGCCACCGGACGGCGACATTGATCATGCGGGCGGTGAACGAGGGCGCGGCCGAGGAGGCCTTCCGGCTCATCGACGAGAGCCACGCCCAGCTCCTCGACGACCGCCGGACCCTCGAGGCCGTGCGACGCGCCCTCCGTGACCTCGAGCTCACAGCGGCGGCCGAGCCCGAACCGGGTCCGGGCTCCACCAGGGTGACAGGGTCCGGCGGAACGTTCATCGGGCCGCTGGCGGGGAAGCTCGGGCTCCGGCCCGCGACGTTGCGCAAGTGGGAGCGTGCCGGGGTGGTGCGCCCGCGCCGCGACCCGCTGACCGGGTACCGCGTCTACGAGGAGGCCGATGTACGGGACGCCCGGCTGGCCCACCAGCTCAGGCGCGGCGGGTATCTGCTGGGGCAGATCGCTCCGCTGATCGCCCAGGTGCGGGAGGCCGGCGGGCTGGAGCCGCTGGAGGCCGCCCTGAGCGACTGGCGCGGCCGGCTGTCCGTCCGCGGGCGGGCGATGCTGGCAGGGGCGGCCGAGCTGGAGACGTACCTCCGCGAGCGCGGATGAGACGCAGGTCGCCGGCCGAGGAGGGCAGGAGTCACACCGGTCGCCCTCGGCCATGACGTGCTGCGCCCCGTCTTACGTCGGGTGCTACGAGTTGCCCGGCGATGGAGATGGCGGGGAGGCCGGCGGTGGTGTGGTGCCGGCCCGCCCGATCGCCGTCCTGGCAAGATGGCGGCATGGAACGTGTGCTTGGAATCGGTGGGTACTTCCTGCGGGCAGCCGACCCCGCGGCCCTGAGCGCGTGGTATCGCGATTGCCTGGGTCTGGACGCCGATGAGCACGGCCTGTGGCAGCAGGAAGCAGGGCCGACGGTGTTCGCGGCGTTCGAGTCCGAGACCGACTACTTCGGGTCCCGTACCCAGCGGACCATGCTCAACTTCCGGGTCCGCGACCTGGATGCGATGCTCGCGCAGCTGCGCGCCAGGGGAGCGGACGTGGCCGGAGAACCGCAGGACATGGAGGGTGTCGGCCGATTCGGCTGGGTCACCGATCCCGAGGGCAATCGGGTCGAGCTGTGGCAGCCCGCCTGACACCGGTCTCCCGCAGTCGGCGGCCTCGTCGCGCGGCTCTCCCCGCTCGAGCCCGGGACCTCGGCCTCCTCACGGACCGCGTCCCCCTGAACCACCTTTAAGATATGGCGATTTATCTTACGGCTCCCAGGGTGGGGCGCTAGAATAAGATAGGCAAGCCTATTCAAGGAGGGGTGGATGCCCGAGCGACGCCGCGGAGCGGCACTGGAGAAGGCGCTCCTCGATGCGGCCTGGGGAGAACTCACGGACAACGGCTACGCCCGGTTCACCATGGACGCCGTCGTTCGGCGCGCGGGCACCAGCCCGCCCGTTCTCTACCGCCGCTGGTCGGACCGCGACGAACTCGTCCGGGCAGCCATCGTCCACAACCTGAAGGAGTACCGCCTCGACACTCCCGACACGGGAAGTCTGCGAGGGGACGTCCTCACCCTCATGCGGGAGATCAACGCCACCCGGGTCCCGTTCATCACCGTCATGAGCGTGCAGCTGGCCGACTACTACCGGGAGACCGGTACCAGCCCCGACGACCTGCGCGATCCCCTCGTGACGGGGCGCAAGGAAGCCCTCGACGCGCTGTTCGACCGTGCTGTCGACCGCGGCGAGATCACACCGGAACACCTCACCGAACGCATCAAGTCCCTCCCCTTCGACCTGCTGCGCCACGAGATCCTCACGACCTTCGCTCCCGTGCCCGACGGCGTCCTCGAAGAGATCGTCGACATGGTCTTCCTTCCTCTGGTCCACTGACAGCCGTGCTCCGATCCGGGCGGGCATCGCGGACACTGGAGGGGGGAGACGGGAGACAGACCATGCTGACCGCAGTGCGTGAACAACTGGGCGGGGCGCTGTTCCGGCGCGTCGCCGGCCCCGACGGACCGGCGACGCGTGCCCGCATCCACCACACCCCCGGCCCACGCTGGTTCGCACCGGACCGCCCGATCCGCACCGTCCACGGTGACGCCTCGATGTTCATCGGCGGGCTGAGCGCACTGCTGCTGCAGTCCCTGCACCCGCTCGCCATGGCGGCGGTGGCCGGGCATTCCGGATACCGCGGCGACCCCTGGGGCCGACTGCAACGCACCAGCACCTTCCTGGCCGTCACGACCTACAGCACGGCCGCGGACGCTCAGCGGGCGGTCGACCACGTCCGCGCCATCCATGAGCGGATCCGCGGAACGACGGTCGAGGGCGTGCCCTACCACGCGGCAGATCCGCACCTGCTCGGCTGGGTGCACGCCGCCGAGACGGACAGCTTCCTGCGTGCTCACGAACGCTTCGGGGCCCGCCCGCTGGACGCCGCCGGCTACGACGCCTACGTGGCCGACACCGCGCGCGTCGCCGACGCGCTGGGGGTGAGCGACCCACCACGCGACCGCCGAGAACTGTCCGAGCGCCTGACGGCCTACCGGCACGAGCTCAGGGCCACCTCCGAGGCCCGGGCCGCCGCCCGCTTCCTGCTGTTCCAGCCACCCCTGCCCCTCGCGATGCGCCCCTTCTACGGCGGGCTGGCCGCGAACGCCGTCGTGCTGCTCCCGCCCTGGGCCCGCGGCATGCTGTGGCTGCCCCGGGTGCCGGTCGTCGAGAACCTCGCCGTACGCCCCACCGGACAGGCCCTGACCCGGACCATCCGCTGGGCCATGAACCCGCCGCGCCAGTCCCGCCCGACGTGAGCGCGCGGCGCGGAGGGGCTGAGCGGTCGAGCCGTCGGGCTCAGGCCGTGCTCGCGTACAACTCCTGCAACGGCTGAGCCGAGTCGGTGCCCGAGTGGCCGAAGGGCGCGTCGAAGCTCCAGACCAGGAAGAGCAGGAAGACCACCAGGGCGCTGAACGCGGTGGCCAGCATCAACTCCCGGGCGGAACGACGGATCTGCAATGCGTAGAGCAGGCCCAGTGTGACCATCCCGCCGGCGATCAGGCCGAACCAGACCACCCCCGGCAGGGTGCTGCCGGCGCTGTCGAGGCGCTGGTGGCGCGCGTCGTCGGCGGCGGCGACCTGGTCGAGGAGCGGCTGGTAGGCCTGCGCCTGGAGTTCGTCGGTGGGCGTGTGGTGCGCGATGTCACGGCGGATGCGGGTCAGCAACCGGCCGCCGGTGGCGTCGACCGGACCGTCGTCCTCCATGGCCGGCCACTCGGTGGTGACGGCGTGTCGGGCGTAGGCGTCGATGTGCTGCTGGACCTGGACGTGGAAGGCGGCGGGGTAGACGTCCAGACGCTGGTCGATCTCGTAGAGCGCCTGGGCCTCGCGCTGCACGGTGTCCTCGGCGGCGCCGCGTGCCTCCCAGACGCCGGCGATCGCCAGGCCCAGGACGATGGCGTAGACGACGCCGACCATCATCACCATGTACTCGAGTACGTCGGGAGTCTGTGAGGTGTCCTCGTCGTCCGCGACGCGGCGGTGGCGCATCACGGTGGCGGCGACGACGAAGGCGCAGACCAGCGCACAGACCAGGGTGTAGATCAGCCATTCCGGCACAGCAGGACTCCAGGACGGGCGGACGGGCGGCGAGAGGAGGGGCGACGAGGGGGACGGGCGGACACGCGGACGAAGCGGTGTCGCGGACGCGGTGAAGGGCGGCCCGCGGGCGGGTCAGCCGCCGTTGCGACGCCGGGAGCCCGGGCGCAGCGCGGCGGCGGCCAGGATGGCGGGAGTGGTGATCACGACGGTGGTCATCGTGGTGGACAGGCCGGCGGGCGCCGGGCGGGCGGACCCGCCCCCGTAGTGGAAGCGGGGCACCCAGCGGAAGGGTGCGGCGCGTGGCGCCGGGGCGGGGGCCGGGGCGGGCGCGTCGGTGTCGACGCGGTCGGTCTCGGGCGGCGGTTGCGGTGCGGGTGCCGGCCGTACGGCGGGCCGGGGGAGCGGAGGTGCCGGGGGGTGCGGAGCCGCCAGGCGGTCGACAGGGGGAGGTGCCGGTGCCCGTGGGACCGGCGTGCGCGACGGCCGCCGTGCGGGCGTGGGCGAAGGGGTGGCCGGCCGATGCCCGGAGGAGGCGCCGATCTCGACCCAGCCGTCGTCGGCGCACACCACCACGTGCGCGGTGGTGTGCGTGGTGTCGACGAGGACGGCCGGACCGCCGGCGCCCGGCAGGGGGCAGAGCGCGGCGGCCGTTCCGAGACCGACGGTGATCCAGCCGCTCACCAGTGCTCTTCCTCTCCGCTGACGGTGTTTGTGCCTCGGACGGAGGCACGGACGAGGTGACACCGATGCGCTCACCGGGCGGTGGTCGTTCGGCAACGGAAGTAACGATCACGCTCGGCGCGGGGACACGGCTGCGCCCGGCCTTCGGCTCGCTGCTCTCGGCGCGGACCGCGTCCCGGCTGTGGGGCCGGGACCGGGGCGGACGGATTCACCGGCTCCTGGGACCTGGTGGGCCGGCGAGGAGGAGGGGTTCGATGGCCGCATAGCGTTCGCGTTCGCGTGCGGTCGCCTTCCGGCCGGACAGGAGGGTGCCGAGCAGGCCGCACAGGAAACCCGCCGGTACCGAGACGAGAGCGGTGGTCGTGAAAGGGAACCAGTTGAAGTCGACTTCCGGGAACGCCGATCCGGGGGAGCCGGAGACAAGGTTGGTGCCGGTCATGAGGACGAGGACGCTGACGGTTCCGCCGATGAGCGTGCACAGCAGGCCGGCGCGGGTGAAGCGCCGCCAGAAGAGGCTGTAGACGAGCGCGGGGGCGATGGCCGACGCGCCGAGGCAGAAGGAGACGGTGGCGAGCGGCTGGAGGCTGCGGTGCTGGGCGATGACGGCCAGCACGATGACCGGGAGGCCCACGGCCAGCGCGGCAGCCCTCGCCAGGGCCATCTCGCGCAGCGGCGACACGTTGGGCCGGGCGGCGGCGATGTCGTGGGCCAGTGAGTTGGCGCAGGCCAGCGTCATGCTGGCCACGGAGGCAAGCAGGGTCAGGAAGATCGCCGTCGTGACGGTGGCGAACAGCAGGCTCTCGGGGCGGGAGAGGTGCACCCCGAACGCGGCTCGTGAACCGAGCAGGTAGGCGGTGTTGCCGCGCGGGTCGGCACCGGCGACGCCCGCGCGCCCGATGAGGGCCGTGGCGCCCACGCCGATCACGGTGATCACGGCGATGAACAGGGTGACCGTCGAGATCGCCCAGGACATCGCGCGGCGCACCTGCGGAGCGCTGCCGGCGGTGTACATCCGCATGGTGACGTGCGGCAGACAGGCGCCGCCCAGCACGATGGCGCACTGGGTGCTCACCATGTCGAGTCCGCGGTGCGGACCGCTCGCGAACTGCAGACCGTAGTGCAGGAAGTTCTCCTCGGCGCCGCTGCCGTGGGCGGCGGCCTGGAAGAGGGTTCGGGGGCTCCATCCGAAGGTGTGCAGGATGAGGCCGGCGACGACAAGGCCCGACCCGAGCAGGATGACCGTCTTGAGGATCTGGATCAGGGCGGTGCCCCGCATGCCCCCGATGGCCGCGTAGCTGATCATCAGGGTGCCTGCCCCGATGACGCAGCCGGTCCGCATCGCGCCGTCGGGGAAGCCGAGGACGTATGCCAGCAGCTGGCCCACCCCGGCCAGTTGGACGACCATCATCGGCACCAGCGCGGCGAGGGTGACCAGGCACGCGGTGACGCGCACCGCACGGCCCGGCAGCCGTCTGCCGAGTGCGTCGGCCATGGTGAACCGGCCGGTGTGGTGCAGGGGTTCGGCCAGCAGCACCATCAGGAGCAGCAGGGATAGCACGGTGCTCAGGGCCAGTACGACACCGTCGTAGCCGCACAGCGCGATGACCCCGCCGATGGTGAGCACGGTGGCGGCGGAGATGTAGTCACCGGCGATGGCCAGGCCGTTGCGCAGGGGTGACAGGGAGCGGTAGCCGGTGTAGAACTCGTCGAGGTCGTCGCGGTCGGGACCGGTGAGCACGCAGAGCATGAGCGTCAGCGTCACGACACTGCAGAACGCCACCAGGGACCAGGACTGCGCGGTGCCGTCGAACTCCGTCACGACCGTATCTCCTCGTGCGGGACGTGGTCGGGCCTGTGGTGTACCAGACGGGCCAGCGGGTCGACGTACCGGCGCGCGGTGTACTCGTAGAGGATCACGGCCAGCCAGGTGACGGGCAGTTGCACCAGGGCGAGGAGGAGTCCGGTGGGGAGGCCGCCCGGTGCGGCGCGGGTCATGACGGAGGGGGCTTCGACGGTGAGGGTGAGGAAGACGGCGAAGTAGCCGAGCGCGGCGAACGTGGCGACGCGCCGTTGCCAGCGGCAGGCCCGGCGCAGGCGGCGGAGGTCGCGGTGCCTGCTGGTGCACGGTCGGGCGTGCACCGACCGGCTGGTCCCGTCCTGCGGTGCGGCCCACTGCGGGGTCGCGGCTCGGGAGGCGTGGCGGCCGGGCCGGTGCCGGGCCGGAGGTAACTCGGAACTGTGGGTGGACATCCCAGGATCTCCTGCTGGGTCGTGGCCCCTGAGTGCGGACCGCGCGGAAATGGGGGAGCGGTTCAACTGTTCGGGTGAGCGCACGCTATGCGGGTGCCGGACCGCGCGCAGAGACTTCCGTGAACTCCCTGGTGAGGGCCGTCGCGGCGCTCTGACCTCGGGTGTTGTGGAAGTGGAGGGTGTGACGACGGGGTACGGCGGTGCTGTACGGGGCACGCGCGTCGAATGGTTCGGATGGGTGCCGGAAGCGGTGCGTGGGGGCCCGGCGATGCGCGGGTGCGGGTGCGGGTGCGGGTGCGGGTGTGGGTGCGGGTGCCGGCGTCGGCGTCGGGCGCTAGCGGCGCGGGCCGTTCGTACGGCTGCCGGTCGGCGTGCGGTGGACGACGTGCGCGGCGGCCACGTCCAGGGCGGCGTGGCCGGTGGACTTGCAGACGGTGAGCTGATCCGGCAAAGGGTCGTTCATGCGAACCTCTTCCCTGCTCTCGGACCGCGTGCAACTGAGTGTTGGGTCGGCCCCGGAGGTTCGGAGGGCTTGAGCGACGTGGTGAGTTCTGTTCTCACCGCGCCGGGCCGGTCTCTGGTCTTGTGGTGCGGGCGGCGTGGGCGTAGCGGGCGGCGAGGTCCCCGAATGCGGTGGCCAGTCGGGGTGGGCCGATGACTTCGATATCGGTGTCGAAGCGGCCGATGGCGGCGGCGAGACCGGTCCATGACCAGGAGCCGAGGATGAGCCGGCAGTGACGGGAGCCGAGTTCCTCAACGATTCCGTCCTCGGCGAAGGGCGCGACATCGGCGGCCGGGAGGCGGAGGATGACTTCGCCTTGGCAGGGCCAGTCGGTGGTGGTGCCGTCGTTGCCGCGGAACCGGCTGGTGATGAAGGTGGAGACAGTGCCGCCGGGGAGGTCACGAGGGGTGAAGCGGGGGCCGGTGGGTGTGCGGGGCCGGATGCGGTCGGCGCGGAAGGTACGCCAGTCCTCGCGGTGGAGGTCCCAGGCCACGAGGTACCAGCGATGACGCCAGGTGACCAGGTGGTGGGGTTCTGTGCGGCGGACGTCATCGGCCGAGGTGCTTGGACCCGGGGCGTAGTCGAAGCGCAGTTCCTCGCGGGCTTGGATGGCGCGGCTCAGGTCCATCAGGACCTGGGCGTCGACCTGGGGGGTGTCGCCGACCGCCGCGGGCGGTTGGACGGCGGTGATGTGCAACAGGTCGATGCGGTGGCGCAGGCGGGGTGGCATGACCTGGCGGAGGGTGGCCAGCGCGCGGGTAGCGTCTTCGGCGACGGTGGTGCCGGCGGCCGCGGTCTGCAGCGCGACGGCCAGGGCGACGGCCTGGTTGTCGTCGAACAACATGGGCGGCAGGTGAGTGCCGGCCTCCAGACGGTAGCCGCCGGCCGGTCCTTTGAGGGTCTTGATCGGGTAGTCGAGTTCGCGCAGGCGGTCGATGTCACGGCGCACCGTGCGCGACGTGATGCCGAGACGCTCGGCGAGATCATCGCCGGACCAGTCACGGGGCGTTTGAAGGAGCGAGAGCAGCGCGAGCAGCCGGGCAGACGTTTTATGCATGGCACCCATACTCCCTGGAGTACCGGACACAACCTGTCCTCTACCTCTGCCATCGTGGCATACGAGCCGCTCGGGAGGCATCGCTCCTGGTCACGGCAGCCGCCGCTGGAGCTGGGACGGGCGGCGGTGTATTCATCACATCGAGCAAGGAGCAGGTCATGTCCGTCACGACCACCACTCACCTGAACTTCCGGGGCACCGCACGTGAGGCGCTGGACTTCTACCAGTCCGTCTTCGGCGGACGTACTGTCGCGGTCACCTACAAGGACGCGGGCGCCGTGCAGGATGAGAGCGAGGCGGACTGGGTGATGTGGGGCGAGGTGGCCGGCGACAACGGCTTCCACGTGATGGCCTACGACGTGCCCTCGCAGCTGCCCTGGAACCAGGGCGAGAACCCGTTCTTCGTCTCCGTGCGTGGCGACGACGCCGAGGAGATCAGCGCCCTGTGGGGCAAGCTCGCCGAGAGCTCGACCATCGTGCGTCCGCTGGAGCCCGCGCAGTGGGCACCGCTGTACGGCATGCTCACCGACCGCTTCGGCATCACCTGGGTCCTGGACGTCACCGCTCCGTACAGCGGCTGAACCAACCGACCGACCTGACATGCCTGCGCCGTCCGGGCCGCAGCCCCACCGGCGGCCCCGGCGGCGCAGGCACCCCACACGTAAGGCGGCGGCAGGAAAAGGGACACCCGGTGGATGCGGTAGCAGGGACGGGCCCGCCACGAAGTCAGTGCCTA
>NZ_JBHWUU010000100.1:0-34053 GCF_042737375.1 Streptomyces sp. NPDC060000 | reverse complement strand
CCCAAATCCCCACCAGAAACACAAAACAGCAAGCCATAACAACCCGACCACCGCAGACCCAACGACCCGTCACAGCAGCAGGAGCGGCTGTCCCATCTGGGCGTCACGCCCGCTAAGGCGCCGTCTCCCGCCCCGGCCGCCAAGGGTGCGAAGGGGCAGGGCAAGGCATCGCAGGCGTTCCAGCGAGGGCTGGCGGCCCTCGCGCAGTGGGTGGAGCGGGAGGGCCACCGGCCGGTGCCGAGGGGCCACAGCGAAGAGATCGCGGTCGACGGCGAGGCGGAGCCGGTAGTCGTGAAGCTGGGTGTGTGGATCTCGAACATCAAATCGAGGCGGGACAAGCTCGCCCAGGACC
This sequence comes from Streptomyces sp. NPDC060000, assembly GCF_042737375.1. Lineage (NCBI taxonomy): Bacteria > Bacillati > Actinomycetota > Actinomycetes > Kitasatosporales > Streptomycetaceae > Streptomyces > Streptomyces sp. NPDC060000. The sequence continues at coordinate 33,701 of NZ_JBHWUU010000100.1, read as the reverse complement.
AGCTGGCCGCCCTGCGGGAGCTCGACGTGGAGTGGGCGTGACCCTGTGCCCATCGGTACTACGCGCGCGTCCCTCCGCTCCCCTTTGCCGGGGTCGTCTACGGAGTGGCGTAGACGTTGGGCATTACCAGTTCGCGGATCGAACCACGGTCGCGCGGTGGTCTCGGCTGCACCAGCTGTTGCGTGCTGATGACCTGAGTACCGGTGTTCTCGGCTGCATCAGCGATTCTGGTGAGGACGTCTATGACGACGTGCTCGTCCACTCCCTGCTGATAGGGATTGTCCAGGAGCAGCAAGCCGGGGAAGGCGCATTCCTGGTCGAGGTCGTGCGTGAGGTAGAGGGTGGCGTAGCTATAGGCCAGGAAGAACAGGACAGTTGGGGCGGCACCTAGGGCGTCATGCCAAGGGCGGCTGCCGACGTAGAACGTCAGGTCGGTGTCGCGGATGGATACATCCCCTTCGACCCACTGGGTGGTTCGGTAGGGGCTGAGGAAGTCGTTCATCCGCTTCGCAAAGCGCGCACATCGTTCTGAGGGCGTCAGGCTAGACGGCTGGGCGGCGTTTGGCCGTTCCTTGATCTCTTGCACGCGCTTCGCGGCGTTCTGCAGAACGTGGCGTGCGGTGTCGCGCCTGCGGAGGATTTCCTCGATGGCCGGGAACGCTGACAGCTTCTGCTCCATGCGGGCGAGGGTGGCGGCGATGTCCTCCAGCTCAGCCATGAAAGGAGCCAACTGTGCGGCCCGCTCAACGTTCAGGCGCTGGGCCAACTGTGCTTGGTGTGCCTGCAGCTCTCCTTGGTAGGCCTCAGCTGCGGTGAGATCGCTGGTGGTGCGTTGGATGGCCTCGTTCAGGTCTTCCAGTTCAGACTTGAGAGACCGGATCTCGATCTGTGCCCGACGCAGGCGCTTGTCGTCATCGACGGACTGGAAGCAAAGATGGCAAGCACCTTCTGGGTGCTCGCGGTGGGGGTCGACGTCCTGTTCGCATGATGGGCACATCCGTACCGGCAGCGCGTCGAAGACCTCGATAGAGGTGCTGAGCCGTTCCATGCGGCCAATCTCGGCCTGAACCATGCGCGCTGAGCGTTGATGCTCTGCGCTGACTTCACGGAGGGAGGCGACGTCCTCGCTTGCGCGCTTGAGGTGGCTGGTGACGGTTTGGTAGGCAGTCGTGAGAGACGTGTCGAACCCCACGGGCGGGTTGCCGCTGATCGCGTTGCCTGTCTTGACGCTGGCGATCTCGGCGGTCAGTTGCTGGCGACGGCGGCGGACCGCTGCGAGCTCCGTCTCGACTTGCCGTCGGGCGGATGCGACTTGTTCTGTGGAGCGCGCCACGGGCAATTCGAGGCTCTCGGAGATCGCAGTAACGGCCTGCACGGTGCTCTCGTTGGCTTGCCTGTCGGCTGACTGCGCCTCATTGAGTTGGCGCTGTGCCTGGGCGAGGTCGAACTCCTGCCTCTTGTTGCTGTAGCGCGCGGGTGCGAAGCCCAGGAGTTGGCTGACCACGGCTTGCCGCATGTACTCGTGTTCCTTGCTCGCGAAGCTGATCCAGGAGGCCTCGTCTCGGTAGAAGTGGCGCAAGGTGTTCCGGAATGACAAGGGTGTGAGCTGGGGTGCTGTCGCGGCGTTGAGGCCGAGTGGGATGGTGAGTGTGGGCCAACCCAACTTGGCGAGGATCCAGTCGCTGAAGCTGTCCGCCGACAGTTCTGTGTCGTCGTTTCCGTTGCTGACGTAGACCTTGTGCAGGACACCGCGTATGAGCTGTCTGGTGATGGTGTACGGCCGGCCGTCGATCCTGATCTCAATGGATACTGCCTGGTAGGCGTCGACGACAGCAGCCTTGAGTGCGCTTGTGGCACTGCCTCGGTCTCCCAGGCAGTAGTCGATTACGCGCAGCGTTGTTGTCTTGGAGCTGTTGCGTACGCCCGTCAGGATGTTGAGCTTGCCTGATTCGAAGGTGTACTCGTCGATTACGCCGCTGTGGTGGATGAGTCTGACGTTGGCGATGCGGATTCCGCGCTCGGGCGTGTGGAGTGCCTGGCTCATGGGCGGATCTCCTGCTGGAAGGGAGCGTTGCCGACTTCATCCGGGAAGAGCGCGTAGATCAGGTTTTTGAGATCGGTGCCCGACATCTGAGCCAGGTTGCCTTGCATGGCCCGACAGCGCTGGACCAGTGGCTGGAAGTGCTCGAGTTCAGCCAACCGGCCAGCAGCTGCTTTGCCCGCCGGCCTCAGCTTGACGCGCTCGGGGGTGCCGCGGGTGATCGTGACCAGGTTCCGTGCTGTGAGAAAGGACAGGAACTGGCGATACCGGTGGTCCCAGGGACCGTACCGATAGCGGATCATCGGCGCTTCAATCTCAGCGGAGTCTGCGGCCGTGAAGGCGTCAGTGCGTTCGACGACGTCGGCCAGAGCCGCGTGGGCTCGCTCAAGGAAGCCGGGGTAGCGCAGAAAGAAGTCAAGCTTTGCGAACTTTGTTCGTCCTTCGATGCCGGGTCCGGGATTGTCGCCGCACAGATTGAGGAGCAGCAGTAGCCGGGAGGCGTGGAAATCGACGGAGTCGTCTGGGTCCCAGACCCGGTGGAGGGGCGGAGTGACCTGGATGCCGATTTTACGAGACATCGTCGTACCGATTCTGGCAGCGCGCGGTGATGTCACTCAGGACAGCAAGGGCGTCGCTGATCTCTACTTCTCCTGACTCCACTTCAGGCATCGCGAGGATGGCTTGCACCGTCGCCATGTACGCGGGACTTCCTGCCCCGATCAGGCCGCCTCGTCGACGTGCGGACGTGACCTGACAGATCGCAAACACCTTGTCCGACAACTTGTCGAAACGTTGTCGGCCCAGCCCAACGCTCCTGCGGCGGGCCTGACGAAACTCCAGTAGGGATTCGTGCTGGCGCTCCGCTTCCGCTTCGGTAACCCCGGTCGGCTGCAGCTTCTGAGTGAGCGTCATCAGGCGTTCAGTGCTGCCATCGCTGCGCTGTCCTGTGTTCTTCCGGATGCAGTCCTCGAGCACCTGGCGGAAATCGTCCGCCGTGTGCCGTCTCGGGGTCCGTCCTGCTGCGCTGCGCCCGATATGGACAGAGACGAGTTGCTTTAGGACGTTGTCTACCTCCGGCACCATCGGATCCTGCCCGAGGTAATCGCGCACGAGCGGGTACAGGCGCCAGAAGGCTTCGTTCTCGACCTCGTCGACGGTGCGTGGCGCAACCAGGACGTCCAGACGGTCTACACACCAGGCAGCGTCCCGGCCGTCGGGCAACTGTAGACTTGCGAGCTTTTCAACTATTTTATCGCGATTGACGCCCGTCACTGGCTGGGGACGGTCTTCTCTATGGCAGACGAACTGGTAGAGGTCAGCCGCCGGGGGTTCATTGACGATCAGGGTGAAGCGAGACCCATCCGGGAGCGGCTTGTCCAGGAAGAGCTTGCCGAGATAGCTGCTGGCGGCAGTACGGTTCTCAGGCTTCCTCGACTGATCTGCTCTGCACACATCAGCGATGCTGTGTGACTTGCTGGATCCTTCGACTGTCTTGACCTGCCTGTAGGCCGGAGTGTCCCCTCGAAGACAGAGAATGTCCTCCAGATCTTCCCAGGAGACCTCTGTCCAGCGCCCATCCAGCATGTCGAGGCAGTCGAGCAGAGTGACGGCGTCCTGGTACAGGAAGCCCCGTCGACTGCGTCGGCCTCCGTCTGCAGGGGCGAGCGTCACCACTGAATCAGCTCGCAGGTCTCAAGCGCACCGCCCGTTGAAAACTGTCCGCCTGCACGCATGTTGCCCCCCAACAGCGATCTTCTGAGCGCAGTAGATCACCCAAAGAACACGCGTGGCAACGGAGCGGAAGCGCCGCATTGGCTGGCGGGCAGCGGAGACCGGATGGTGCTGGCCGTGCTGACGCGCAACCGGCTGAGCGGCGGCCCGATCCCCGCCGCGGCTGCGCCGCCAATCCCGCCCGTCCCTTCTTCTCCCTACCGGTGCTGCTGGCAGCTACCGGCGGCGGGTGCGGTCTCCGCCAGATCGACGCCGGTCACCAGGTCGCGGTGCACGGCGATGTACAGGCCCCAGTCGGCTTCACCGGTCGTGAGCCAATCCTCCGGCTCATGGAGCGTCGGTGGTCTCGAGCACGCGACCGGCGAGCGTGGGCCGTGGCGCTGTGTGGAGAACCAGCGGCGTATTGGAAGGGTAGGTGGAGTGTGGTCTGGGCCAGGGTGCCGAACAGAGTCTCGCGCCCGCCCTACTCGGCACCAGAGACCATCCGGAAGCGGTCGAAGCGCTTCGGCGTGCTGAACATGGGGCGTCCCCAGAATCCGCCGGTATCTCGGCGCTCCAGCACGTTCTCCACGACCTCGCCCGCATCGCGGTCGAAGCCGGCAGGGGCGAGGGAGACTCGGTGGCACAGCAGGTCCGACTCCCCCTGCGAATATCCCTCCCACTTGCCGGAGTCGTAGCGCTTCTCGGGCCTGATGACGTCGAGGAGCTGGTAGGCGTCGAGGGCCTGATGCGTCTCGTAGGCCTTCCGCCCCAACCCGTATAGGCCTTGCCTTACGTCGCCGGTGACGTAGGTGATGGTGAGCGGGTCGCCCTCCTCGGCGCCGACCTCGACGCCGGTGTACTTGAGGCGGTCGAACCACATGAGCAGGGCCGCGATCTCGCTGTTAGTGAGCACGTGCACCCAGCCGCGGGTGAAGAACTCGACGGGAATCTCCACGTAGGGCTCGGTGTCGTGGGGGGCGGTGTACGGGATGGCCGAGCTGACGGTGCTGGTCCCGTTCTCGCAGAGGAGCTGCAAACCGCTGCTGAAGCGGCCTGGTCCGGTGTTGGCCCGTACGAGCGCCATCGACTCCAGCGTCTTCAGGGCCTGCGTGAGCTGGCGTCGACGGTTGACATCCTCGGAGGCCAACTGGATACCGGGACCGGCGTATTGGCTGATGGAGGCCGACAAGCTCATCCATGACAGCGGGTGCTTCGGCGTCGACTCCACGGGATAGGGGGTCTCCCACTGCTTCCCCGGCCCCACGGCGCACTGCGCGGCGTACAGCATCGTCAGCATGAGCCGGAGCTGGAGTCCTTTGGGGGTGACCATGCGGGCCGCGAACGGCTGCTCCTCCGTCGGGAGCGGCTTCCGCTCGTCCTCCAAGGCCCTCATCTCGTCAAGCCGGTAGAAGGCCTGACGGACTCGGACGGAGGCGGGCTTTTGTCCTTGCTCCCAAATCTGGCGCATGACCTGGTTGACGCCCGCGAGCATGCGGGTGCGAAGGGTCTGGAGGTGTGCAAGGCGTGTGTCGACCTTGCCGTCCTTGGGGCGCATCTTGATCTACCTCTTGAAAACTACGGATTGATTCCCATGCTGCCGCGATCCGTGTGGAAGCTCCCGGATACGAGCGCGTCGCGACCCCCGCGACGTCGGCACTGGGGCCCGCCGTCCGCTTCAGCAGCACGTGCACGACAGGGTGGCTGGCACCTTGTGCGCAGTGAGGGCCACTGCCGGATCCTCCCGGTTTCTGCGACCATCTGCCCATGGTTGGCAGCAGCGATCGTTCAGCGCTTCGCGCTCTGCTCGACACAGCCGTCGCGCCTCTCAGCAACCTGCCGCATACCGTGCTGAGTCGGGCCTTCGAGCGACTGGGTATGCCAGCGATTCCTGAGGACGCCGGCAGCAAGTCGGTCCGGGTTGAACAGAGCCTCCAGCAGGTACCCGACACGGAACTGCCGCCACTGGCTGAACGCGTCCTGCAGCAGCAGGATTTCCCCTTCCCTGTGCGCCCGCCGCTCCGGCATCAGCTCGAAGACCTGCTGTGGGAAGAGGGCGCACCACCCGGCATCCCCAAGAAGGCCCGCCGTGAACTGGCGCGCGCCCTGTATCTCCCGGAGCTCACTCAGCACCCTGACCGCTTCCTGCGGCTGCTGGATCGCCTCTGGGTGATCGAGGGACCGGACCTTTCCTTCGACGAGTTCAGCGCGCTGCTGCTGAACGGGACGCGGCCGGTGACGCTGAAGGACCTCATCGAGAAGCACGTCTTCCGCAATCGCGATGAGGAGGACTGGTCGACCGAGCGGCTTTTCGAGAGCCTCGGTGCGTTCGAGGCAGGAGACGCCAGGTTCGCCCGCTTCCTGGAAGGCCTGGTCTCGGCGGATGTTCTCTTGGACGAGCACCTGCAGGAGAAGACAGCCAGCACGATCAACGATCACCTCCGCGCCCAGGGGATCGAGTTGCGGCGAACCGGCAGCGATGGCGGCTATCCGCTGTTCACTCTGGTGTCGACGCGGCTGCACAGCAACCGGAAGCCCAAGAACATAATCTTCGCTTCCCTCGGGAAGCCGGACATTCGTTTCCGGTCCTCGGTGGACAACGACATCGAGATAGTCGGTGGGCGTCCGGGCGCCACCCTTGTCTATGACCGGGAGGTTCCTGTCGAGGGTCTGCGTTGGCGTGACCTGCACCGCTGGTGGCAGGACACCCACAAGTTCAGCAGCGAGAGCGACGCCGGTGAAGATCTCTACCAGCGGCTCCTCAGGAGCCTGCCGGGCAACTCAGCGGGTCAGAAAAACCTCTTCACGGCCTACCGCACGGCTCACCCGTTCTGCGCGGATGACCTTGCTCTCCTGCCCGAAGTATGGCTGCACTGGGATCCCAAAACCGTCAAGGAGCGCGGCCCCGAAGCGCTGCTGCGTTCCCGCATGGACTTCCTTCTGCTGCTGCCCTACGGACAGCGTGTCGTCCTGGAGGTCGACGGAGTGCAGCACTACACGCGCGACAACGGCCGTACCCCCGACACCGCCAAATACGCGGACATGGTCGCCGCCGACCGGGATCTCAAGCTCAGGGGGTACGAAGTCTTCCGCTTCGGCCACGACGAACTGAAACAACCCGAGGACGCCAAGAAGCTTCTCCTCCAGTTCATCCCGGACATGTTCAGCCGCTTCAAAGCCAGACCCTGAAGCCGCGAGGTCGCAGCGCGCCGGCGGCCCGTACGACCCGGGAGCCCGGCGAGCCGGGCGTGCGGCTGCCCTGCTTCCTGGACCTGCGTCAGGAACTCGACTCAGGGCACCAGGCGGAGGGCGAGCTTGACCCAGTGACCGGCTGACCAGCCGTGGACGCCGCCAGAGACGGCATGGTCGGGGTTCCCCCAAGACCCATCCGGCCATGGCAGTCACTCGGGCGGCCGATGACTTGGGTGGAAGGCATGGTGCGTGACGTGGACGCTGCCGGAGCCGATGCTGGCCACCCCCGTGCTCGTGCCTGAGCTACGGCCGGGCTGGGCGGGCGAGCCGAAGTGGGACGGATTTCGGGCTCTCGCCTCCGTCGAGGCGGGCCAGGTGGTGCTGCGCTCCAGGCGCGGCACCGAAATGGGGCCGTCGTTTCCGGAGGTCGTGGCCGGGGCCGTGCAGCTGCCGGACGCGACCGCGCTGGACGGCGAGCTGGTCGTATGGGACGCCGCGGGCCGCCTCGCGTTCGAGCGGCTGCAAAACCGGCTTGCCCGGCGCGGTGCCGGGGCGGCCCGAGCTGCGGAGGAATGGCCGGCCCACTTCGTCGCCTTCGATCTGCTCAGGCTCTCCGGGACGGACACCACCTCCTGGCCGTACCAGCGACGCAGGGCCGCGCTGGAGTCCGTCTTCGCCGCCCGCCAACTGTCGGCGCCGTGGGCGCTGTGCCCGTCGACCACCGAGGCCGACGTCGTGCGCGAGTGGCTGACAGGGCGTCGGTCGGAATGGAGGGCGTGGTCTTCAAGAGACTCAACGGCGCCTACCGGCCCTCGGTGAGGGGCTGGCAGAAATACAAGGTCCGCGAGACGAGCGAGGCGATCGTCGGCGCGATCACCGGTTCCCTGGTTGCTCCCCGCACGCTGCTGCTCGGCAGGTACAACATCGAAGGACGCTTTCAGTACGTCGGCCGCACCACCACCCTCGCCCAGGCGGCAGGCGCTGCGGTCGCCGACATACTCGCTCCGGGGCGGCGCGGTCATCCGTGGACAGGCTGGTCGTTCAGCGCAGGGTGGGGCAGCCAGGAAAAGCTGAACGTCACGCTGGTGGAACCCGAGCTGGTGGTAGAAGTCGGCGTCGACGTCGCCCGCGACGCCTCCAGCCGCTGGCGCCACCCCGCACGCTGGCACCGCGCCCGCCCCGACCTCTCCCCCGCCGACATCCCCCGCCTGACGTCACCGCCCCACTGATGGCGGCACGGCGTGGAGGCCCCGGCCGACGCGCAACCGGCTGAGCGCGCCCCGCTCCCTCGCTGGCCGGCCCCCCGGCGCCGCCCGGAATCGTAGATGGTTGCGGCGTGAAAAACAGAAGCGGGGCGGGCGGCCACCCGGACAGGGTGGCCGCCCACTCGCGCTGTCACAAGCTGAGGTAGAAGCGCACGGTCGTGCCGTCGTCGCCGGTGTGCACGCGCACCAGGTCGGCCACGTAGTGGACCAGCATCAGGCCCCGGCCGCCCAGCTGGCCGTGCTCCGGCGGGCGGCGGCCGGCCAGCGGATCGGTCAGCCGGCCCGCATCGCGGACCTCGCACACCAGCTGCCCCTGCTCGGCCCAGATGGCGAGTGTCCCGCGGCCTCCGCCGTGCACCACGCTGTTGGTCGTCAGCTCCGCGACCGCCAGCTCCACATCCATCAGCCGCTCCCCCACCAGGCCCAGCCGCATCGCCTGAGCGAGAGCGAACTGGCGGACCGCCGGAAGGTCCTCACCACCGTAGGCGAAGGCCGCGGCATCCGGCACCGTCGGCAGCTCCTGGTTGTACCGATCGACGACCGCCTGCCAGTCGTAGACGTCGCTGACCGATTCACGGCCCTCCCCGCTGATGAGGGTCGGGTGGGTAACCCGCGCATCGGCGACCACCTGCGGATCCAGGCGCACCTCGTCGTAGGGGCACAGGATCGTCACCGCCCGGCCCTCGAACGCGGCGTTGATCAGCGCCTCGTGCTGCGCGCACGCCGGGTACTCCACCGCGCTGCGCCCGGCCCAGATCGGCTCGCCGATGATCCGCACACGTCCCTTGGGGTGGGCGTCGGCGAATCCGCGCAGCACCTTGGGGATGATCCGCCCCGGGTTGCGGCCGGCCTCGGTCATGTCCAGGAACAGGATGCCCTCGGCGTCCCCGCCCAGACCTGCCTTGATCAGCTCCAGATTGGGGCCGGGCACCGCCACGGCCATCGGCTCGCCGTTGTTCAGGCCCTCGCGCAGGAAGGCCACCGTCTGCCGCATGTACTCCTGCTCGGTGCGGTAGAAAAGGGCAGGGTGCACGAACGCCTCGTGGGTGGTCACCGTGCTCATCACAGAGCCACCTCGATCCGGTCCAGGCCCGGCCAGAACATCTCCAACACCCGCGGAAGCTGCGGCGGCGGATTCTCGACCACAACCCTCCCGTCGCGCAGGTTCATAGCGGTGACCGCCAGCGCGGTTACCCCGGCCACGTCGACGAACGCCACATCCGACAGCTCGACGTACGACACGCCCGCGTGCCGCCGGGCCAGCTCGGAGAGGGCCTGCTCCCAAGACGGGCGAGTGAGGGCGCTGATCTCACCGCGGGCACGTATCCCGGAGCGACCGGGCAACGGGTTCACCTCCAACACGGCTCTCCCTGGGACCGGGGCGGGTCCGCCCGCCACATGTGGGGCATCCACGCTCGGACTCCTTCACATCAAGCCGCCTGCCGACCGTCCCGGCACGGGCGGAGGAAAAGCTCCTCCCAGCGGGGCAGTGTATCCAGGCGGCAGACACGCCTGATTCTGTAAGTGGGAGCGAGCAACGTTCATCGAGGTCCGCGGAGATGGCGACGGTTCCCCACTCATGGCAGCCCGTGGCCTCGGATGGATGCTGACGGGGAAGCGGGGCAGGCGTGTGAGGGTGCCCCTGTCCGCTGTCTTTCCTGGTGATTGCCTTGGCCTCATCCGTCCATCCCCGTCCGCAGTCCGCATCGGGGTCGGCCGATGAGCTGATGGAAGAGCTGGAACGGTTGCGGGTGGAGAACCGGCAGCTGCAGCTGGCCCTCGCCTCGCACGCCGTCGTCGACCAGGCCATCGGCGTCCTGACCGTCCTGGGACAGATACCCCCGTGCGACGGCTTCACGGTGCTGCGGCAGGTCTCCCAGCACACCAACCTCAAGCTGACCCAGGTCGCTGAACAGGTCCTCAAACACGGTCAGGGCGCGGCGCTGCCTGATGTCCTTCTTGGGGAGCTGCACGCAGCGCTGGTCCGCCACGCTGCCTCACGCCCCGTCTGACTGAGGGTGGTCTGCGGCGTCTACAGGGGCCGACGTCCGGTGATGGCGCCGCCGGGGTCGTCCAGGAGGGCGATGCGGGCGGTGATGCGCTTGCCGACCGGCTCCCGCTGCGCTTCGAAGCCCTGGGCGACGGCCATGACGATCTCCAGACCGTGCTGGCCGACCCGGCCCGCGTCGGCGGCCCACGAGATGCCCACGTTGCTGACACGGGGCCGACCGGCCACTGACACGAGAGCGGGACAGCCGCGGTTTCAGCCCAAGCGGTAGCTGAGGAGCGCGAGGCCGGCTGCCGCAGCGCGGTGCTGGTAGGCGCGCAGTCCGGGGGCGCCGGGGGGTGCGGGCTGGCGGGCGTTGCGGTGCCAGTGGCCGGTGAGCGCGGCGAGGAACGCGGTGGTGGTCTCGGGGCTGCCAGCGGTGGCGGGGTGGTCGCGGAGCAGCCGGGCGACGTCGGCGGGCGCGTGTCCGGCGAGGATGAGCTGTGGGGCTAGCGAGGCCGCGTCGATGCAGGCCGGACCGGTGGTGGCGTGTGCCCAGTCCACGAAGGTCACGCCAAGGTGGTGGTCGCGGACCATGTTGTCGGCCCGCAGGTCGCCGTGGACGATGCGGTCGCCGTGGGCGAGGCCGGGCCAGGCCGCCTCGAGTTCGGCGAGCGGCTCCAGGCGGTCACGGGCGGCGGGGGCGAGGTCAGCCGGCGGATCGGCGAGCAGTTCGTCCCAGCCGTGCAGGGCCGCCGTGGTGGAGGGTGTGCCGTTCACCGCTGCGGCGTACGGGGCCGGGGCAGGGCTGGAGGTGAGCTTGTCCAGCAGAGCCCAGGTCTGTTCGGCGTCGCCGGAGGCCGGGGAGAAGTCGGGGTGCGGGCCGTCCAGGTGGGCGATGACGACGGCGGTCCAGTCGGCGGCGCAGTGGATGCCCAGCAGATCCGGGGCCGGGGCCCCGGGCGGCAGCGAGCCGAGGACGGCGGCTTCGTGGACGTTGGCGTCGGTCAGCGGGTCGTCGTCGGGGGCCGCCTTGACGAAGGCCCGTTGGCCGTCGGCCAGGGTGAGCGCGGCGGCGAGCTGGTGGCCGAAGCCGCCAGAGGGGGTGACCGTGTCGGTGACGGGTGCGCCGAGGGCGTCTTCGAGGCGGGCGCGCAGGGGCGTGGGGACGTCGGTCCATTGCAGGCGGCCGCTGGTGGGCGGTACAGGCATCGGGGCAGCTTTCAGAGGTCCGGGAAACGGGTGGCGGGGTGATGGGGTGCGCGCCGAGCCGGACCGCGAGTCGGGGCTGAGGAGCGGGGAACCGCTCTCTCAGTGCTCCAGCTCGACGCCGGGCGCTCGTCGCCGCATCACGCGCATTCGCCTGTGTCCTCTGAGTGCAGAAGTGCAAAGGGGCGCCCGTAGGGGCGCCCCTCCACTGTAGTGGCCCGGTTGGGTCACGTGCTGCCGATTAGGGGCAGGTGGTGCAGCAGGGACGGCCCGATGCTGGCGGGCTCGGGCAGGAGGTGATCAGCCCCGGCGGCGCGCAGGGCTGCGGGAGGGTGCCAGCCCCACACTGCTCCGAGCGCGACGACTCCGGCGGCTCGGGCCGCGGTCATGTCGGTGGGGCTGTCCCCGACGTACACCGCGGCCTCCGGTGGGACGTCCAGCTGGCGCAGGGCGGCGTGCAGTCCGTCAGGGGCCGGTTTGGGCCGGGTGTCCTGGCGGGTGATGACGACGTCCAGCAGTTCGGCCACCGCCGGCGGCAGCAGCCACCGCAGGCGGTCGGGGTCCTGGAGGGTGACCGCGCCGGTGGCCGTGCCCTGTGCGCGCAGGGCCAGCAGGCCGGAGAGCACGCAGGGGAACGGCTTCACGGGGTTGGCCGACATGGCGCCGTCCCACCAGCGGTCGCACGCGTCGTCGGGATCGGCGACGTCCAGGAGCGCCAGGACCTCGATGCGGGGGCGGCGCAGCGCCCCGGGCGGAAGGTCGCCCGGCGTCACCCGGCGCCCGAGAGCGCAGGTGGCGACCGCCGCGAGGGTGGAGCGCACCGCGTCGGCGCTGTCCAGGAGCACCCCGTCAAGGTCGAACAGTGCCGCTTGGCGGGAGTCCGTCACCGGGCACCGTCCGGGTCTCGGACCAGGGCGCACAGGACCAGGTGGTGGTCGGCGAGCAGGGCGGCGGCGCCCGCGTCCCGGTCCAGGACGCACACGGCCGTAGCGACCAGCGCGCCGCCGATGCGCAGCAGTCGGGCGCTGCGCAGGAGGCTGGTGCCGCTGCGGGCGGTGTCGTCCAGCAGGACCGTCCGCCGGCCCTCCAGGTCGGCGCCCTCGATCTGCTGCCACGTGCCGTGGTCCTTCGGTGCCGGGCGCAGGAAGGCGGCGGGCAGACCGGTGTGCAGGGACACCGCCGTGACCAGCGGGACCCCGGCCAGCGCCGGACCGGCCAGGGCCTCGGTGCCGTCGGGCAGCAGAGCCGCGAGCGCGGCCGCGGTCTCCGTCAGCAGCTGAGGGTCGCCGGCCAGCCGGTAGGGGTCGAAGTAGCTGTCGAGCGTGCCGCCGTCGGGGAGCCGGTAGGGGCCCGGCCGGTAGGCGACGGCGGCGATCCTCTCCGCGAAGAGGGTGGTGGACGGAGTCATGGCGCGCACCGCCCGGCGGCGAGAGCCTTGAGGTCGGCGGCGAGCGCTTCGGCGTCGGGGAGCTCCCGCAGGAAGCCGAGCGGCCGGGTGGGGCTCTCGGTCAGCCATCCCTCCGCCCGCAGGAACGTACTCAGGCGGCACGCGGTGGGCCCGAGCAGCCGTATGGGCAGGGAGCGGATCGTGGTGGCGTAGTACAGGGCGGCGGTGAGTTCGTGCAGCGTGCCCACGCCGCCGCCCATCGCGACGACCAGGTCCGCGTCGTCGAGGTAGGCGTGCAGCCGCTCCCCCATGGTCGGGGCGTACACGGTGGTGGTGACGAACGGGTTGAGCGCTCCCCAGTCGGGCCGGTCGGCCAGCGTGATCGCGGTGACCGGCACGCGGTGGGGTGCGGCGCCGCGCGCGGCGGCCTCCATCAGTCCGTTGTAGCCACCGTGCCGCAGGGCGTACCCGGCTTGGGCCAGGGCGGCGCCGGCAGCCTGCGCTAACGGTTCCTCGCCGTCCGGCGGGACGACCCCGGCGAACAGGGCCACGGTCAGGTCCGGGGCATGGTCGGTGCGGGTCATGCCAGTCCTTCCTCGTGCTGCTGGTAGGCGCGGTACGCGGTGATCTCGTTGGTCAGCGCGTCGGTGGCGTGCGGGGCGATCCGCTGCGCGAGGCGCACGATGCGCTCCAGGGCGTCGTCGGCCTGCGCCACGGTGGGGACCGGCGGGCTGGTCAGCGCCTCGGTCAGCTCGGTCAGGCACTCGCGGCCGGTGGCGGTCCGGCCGACTTCGTCGGGCAGGTGGTACCAGCCGTGGTGCCGGGAGTGCGGGACCAGCGCGGTGCGGATAACGTCCCGGCAGGTGGCGTTGAGGTCGTGCAGGAGGCCGTAGGCGATGTACTGCTGGCCCCTCGCCAGGCGCTTGCGGAGCATCGCGTGCAGCACCATCGCCTGGACCAGCAGATGGCTGCAGTCCGCCGGCGCCTGTGCCGCGCGGGCGAGTTCCTGCACCGTGCGCTGCTGGGTGCCGGCGTCGGCGAGGTCGTCGGCGCCGGGGCCCTGCCACAGCAGCCGGGGGCCGATCCTGCGGCACAGCGCCCCGACCGCGCTGGTCGGGCACAGGTACAGATCCAGTTGCAGCAGGTGGCCGTCGTGCGGCAGCAGGTAGACGAACCCGGCGCCGCCCAGGTTGCCGACGATGGTGTCCCGCCAGCCGGGCAGCAGCGTGCCGAAGGTGGTGGACATCAGCGCGTCCAGGCTGTCCATCAGGGCGGGCAGCCGGTCGTCGCGGACGGCGACGACCAGGTCGACGTCGGATAACCGGTCCGCGGTGCCGGTGGCGAGCGAGCCTCGCACCAGCAGGTGCGTCACGGCCGTGGTGGCCGACAGGGCCTGGACCAGGTCGCCCAGGACGGCGAGCTGCGCAGGCCGGTGGGCGTGAGCCAGCTCCTCCAGCGGTGTCAGCTCGGTGGGCGGAAGAACGGCGGTGGGCATGCGGTGTCCTCTCGGATGAAGGGATCAGGGCAGGGTCAGGGGCGGGCGAGCAAGTGCGCTTTCGCCGCCCGCCACCGGCTCACGTCGGCGTCCGCGCGGCGGCCCGCGTGGAGTTCGGCGATCAGGTCGTACGCGCCGCCCTCCGGCAGGGCGTAGGCGTAGAAGGCGCGCAGCAGCGTCTGTTCCGCCGCGCCGGTGAAGCCGAGCTCCGCGAGCTGTCCGGCCTTCTCCAGCAGCCCGGCCCGCTCCGCCGCCGTCATCTCCGGCAGGTCCATCGCGTCCCCGTCTCGCAGGTGCGGGCGGGCCGCGAGCGCCTCATAGGCGTCGTCCGCGTATACGTCGGCGATCAGGTGGAGCCGGTCCGGGCCGGTGGTGTTGCAGACTCCGTGGGCCTGCGAGGGCGTCAGCCGCCACAGCGCCCCGGCCGCCATGTGCACTCGGGCGCCGGCGGTGACCAGGACGGCAGAGGGGTTGGTGACGAGCGGGATGTGCAGGCGGTGCCGGCCGGTCTCCCGCAGTTCCGCGTAGTCGCGGTGTTCCCACAGGTAGGAGTGCGGCTCCAGGCGGGCGAGGCGCACGTACATGAAGTTGAGCCCCAGCGAGTCGAGGAACCGCGCGGTGGCCGGCATCTCTTCCAGTAAGGAGGTGGGCCTGGGGCGGCCGTCGCCGATGACGACGTCGTGCGGGTCACCGGAGTGGTTCAGCAGCGACGTGGTCCACCAGCCGCCGGACTGGTACTCGCCGTACGCGACGGCGCCGCGCGTCGGCGCTCCCAGCGCCTCGGCCCGCATCTGTTCGATCGCGGACTCCTCCACGTCGACCAGCCGGGCAACCTGGTCAAGCACCTCCGCCCGCCCGGGGCCGGTCTGCGCCGCCGTGACGGCTGTGGGGAATGTGGTCGCCATCAAGTCCTCCTGACACGTCGTCGAAGCGCGGCCCTGTCGGGCAGCCGTGCAAGGACACCGCAGGCGCCAACTGCCTCACAGAGCGGTGGCGTTGCCGCCTGTTGCGGGTCGTTGCCGCCGGTTGCCGTTCACCCCGGGCGGCCTTCCCCCGCCCGCCGGGAGCCGGAAGACTGGTGTCGCCCGCGCCCGCGAAAGGGATGGGTCCGTGACCACTGACGCAGCCGAACGCCACCCGCTGGCCTACCTGCTGGCCGTGCGCGGGACGAAGGCCGAGGCGTACCTGCTCCGTGTTGCCGAGCAGCACCAGCGCATGGGGTACGGGCAGATGGCGTACCGCAAGGAGAAGGCGTCCCGGTGGATCGCGGGCGTCTACGCGCCCAGCTACCACACCCAGCTCGCCATGGCCGCGCTCGAAGGTATCCCGCCCGAGGCGATCCACGCCCACGGCTGGCCGGGCTGGCTGCTGCTGGCCCTGCCGGACCACACCCTCTTCACCCTCCCGTGGACGACCACGGGGGCGGTGCAGGCACTGGAGATCACAGGAGGTCCGGTGGACCGCAGGAAGTTTCTGATCACCACATCCGTCACCCTGGGCACCACCGTGGCCCAATGGTCAGCCGCCGCACCGGCGGGGGCCGGCCCCACTGCGGGCAGCCGGATCGGCGACGACGTCCCCGACCACTTCGAGCGCCGTCTTGAGAGCCTGCGCCGGCTCGATGACACCGTCGGCTCCGGCGACGTCTACGACGCGGCCCGCACCGAACTCCGCATGATCAGGGCCACCCTCAAGAACGCGTCCTTCGGCGAAGGTGTGGAGCGCCGCTTGTTCGCGGCGGCGGCAGAGGCGTCCCGCAGCGCGGGCTGGACGGCCTACGACAGCGGGAAGGCGGCTGCCGCCGAACGCCACTACTCCACCGCCCTGCGGGCCGCCGCCAGTGCCGACGATCACGTGGTCGCAGCGAACACCCTCGCGTTCTGGGCCATCCAGCACTACTCCACCGGGGACCCCCGGGGCGCGGTCGACCTCGTCGAAGCGGCCCTGTCGCAGGCGCCGAGGACCGGATCAGCCCGCCTGACCTCCATGCTCCACGCCCGAGCCTGCCGGGCCCACGCGCACGCCGGCGACGCCCGGGCCGCTGACCGGGCCGCCAACGCCGCCCTGGACGCCTACGAGCACGCCGGACCCATCGAGGACGATCTGCCGTGCGTGTACTGGTACAACCTCGGTGAGGCCCACCAGCTCATCGGCAGCTCCGCCCTGAACCTGGGCAACCCCAAGCGGGCAGTCGTCCACTTCCTGGAAGCCTCCGCCGTCCACACCAGCCAGGAGGCGTACAACGGCGACGCCTTCCCCCGCGGTCACGCCATCTACCTGGCCCGGCTCGCCGAAGCCCACCTCGGTCTCGGAGATGTCGACGCCGCCGTGGCCACCGCGCACGACGCCGTCGACCGGATGGGAGGCGTCACCTCCGCGCGCGGCACCAGCACGCTGGAAGACCTGCGCAAGAAACTCGCCCGCCGCCGCGGCATCCCCGCCATCGCCGACTTCCTGGACTACACCGACACCGAGTGAGCACCCACGGCTCTCAGCACGAAGTCCGACCATGGAGACGATCCGATGAAGCGCCGCAACCTGCTGCGTGGCGCGCTGGCCGCGGGCCTCACCGCTCCGGCCCTCGCCGCGCTCACCGCCGCCCGCACCGACGCCGACCAGACCCTCTCCCCCGACGTTCCCCAGGGCCTGGCCGACCTCGAGGCCGCAGCCGAGAGCTACGGGTACGGCTACCACGGCCAGCAGCCCACCCGCGTCCTGGCCGACCTGGTCACCGACTTCGCCGGTCTGCGCCCGCTGCTCACCGTTCCGCAGCCCGCACCGGTCCAGGCGCGGCTCGGCAGATGGCCGGGATGACCGCGATCGTCCTGCACGACCTGGGCAGCCGCCGCGAATCGCGTGCGTGGTTCGCCACGGCCGCCCGGGCCGCCGCCGAATCCGGCGACGGCCAGCTGCACGCCTGGGTCCTCGCCCGCGAAGCGATGGTCCCGCTCAACTACGGCGCCCCGAAGGCGGCGGCCGGCCTCGCCGAACGCGCCCGTCACGTCGCCGGGGACCGGCCGACCGCCGCGAAGACGCTGGCGGCCGCGGTCGCCGCCCGCGCCTACGCCCTCAACCACCAGAGCGAGCAGGCCCGCGCCGCGCTCGAGGCCGCCGACGCCCTCATGGACCGGCTCCCCGAGAACGAGCGGTCGGACACCTGGCTGACGTACGGCGAGCAGAAGCACCACGTCCACCTCAGCCACGCGTTCACCACGCTCGGGGACACCCGCCTCGCCCACGTCAGCCAGGAGCGCGCCCTGGAGCTGTCCGCGCCGACCAGCACCATGACGCGCACCCTGCTGAACATCGACGCGGCGGCGTGCTCCCATCACGACGGCGACACCGAGCAGGCGTGCCGACGTACGGTCGACGCCCTGACAGCACTGCCCGTCGACTACCGCACCGGCCTGGTCCGCCGCCGCGCCCTCGACCTGTACGAGGCGATCCCCGCACAGCACCACGGCGAACGCGCCGTAAAGGAGTTGCGGGACGCCCTCTCTGCTTGAGGTATAGACACCGGGCTTCTAGTCAGCAGGGTTGTCCGGCCACACGAGGCGCAGGACGACCGTCCGTCCTACTCCGGCATCCCGCATCGCCTGAACCCGGTGCTGGCCGTTGATGAAGCCGTTGCTGATGTAGTCGTCACCGGAAGGCTGGATGGCGACGGCCGGGCAGTACAGGGAATAGAGCGCTGCTCGTTCCCATGTGGTCGCGCGGGCCTCAGCAGCGTACGCGTCGGCGTAGCGGGTCATGTCTTCCGCTTTTACGTCCTCGTCTCGCGCGCGCGAGAGCGCGGTGAGCGCCATGTCGTTGACCCGGTGCCAGTCGCCTGAGTGGTACCAGCAGCAGCGTCGCCGCAAGAGACGGTCCGTCCAGCTCCGCGCCCGGGATGTAGCGCCCGAACTACCGGACATGCACTCTTCGCGGAACGGGCGGGACTGCGCCAAGCAACGCAGCTCGACCGCCTCGAACCGCAGCTCCGGTTCGGCCTTGGGCTCGGGCGGCACGTATCCCTCGCCGCGGTCTTCAGCGACCGGTCCGCCGACCAGGTGCACGATCTGCTCGGTGCTGATCGTGCACCAGTGCGGCTGGTGCACCTGATACTGCTCGCTCTCGCCGAAGGTGACCAGCTGGAAGTCGGGTTCTTGACCGAACGCGCCCGGGAACTGCCGCTCGATCCACACCGGCGGCAATTCCTGGCCGGGGCAGTGCTGCTGCCATACCGCCGCTGCACACAACTCGGCCTCGTTGGTCAGGCTCGGGCTCTCATCCTCGGCCTGGGTTGCCACCGCCACCGCCCGCTGTCCCGGCGCCGTGAACAACTGCAGCCGAAACGAAGTGCGTTCCGCACGGAACCTGTGATCGTCGACGGTGCGCTCGCGCGGAGCGGCCAAGCGCAGCGCATGCGCGACCATCGCGGCACAGCTGCTGGAAGCGGCAGCCCCGGAGCGGGCAGGTGGCGTGTCCTGCGATGGATCGTCCATGCCGCCATCATCGCTTTCGAGGGTCCCGCCAACATCCGGATTTGCACTGGCCGGGGCTCTTATGTGTCGTGTGTCCGCCGCTGGTGGCGGGTTCCTCAGACCCCCGGGCTGCCTTTCCACACGGGGGCGTGCCCGGCGGCGGCCTACTCCGGGCCGGGGTCGCGCAGCGGATTGCGGTGACCGCAGTCCCAGCACTTCACGCCCTCCGGGAGCTTCTCGTATCGCATGCCGGGGACGCCGAAGGAGCCGTCGATGCGAAATCCACCGCAGCCCTGGCACGGTGTGGCGTGGAAGGGCTTGTCACAACGGAGGCAGGTGCCTTCCGCGCTGGTCTGGTCGAGGCCGGTAACTCGGGTGTCTGCGCTGCCACATCGCACGCAGAACGCTTCCTGGGTCTTCATGGTTCTGGTGTACATCAGATTCCCAGCATCGTTCCCCCGCTCCGATCCGAGGCGTTGCTGGCGGTCGCGAGCGCGTGACCACGGAGTCACACCGGGCCCCGGAGAGCGCTGATCCCCCGGGGCTCGTGTACCCCTTTCGTCAGGGTCGCCGGCGGAACCAGCCGCGGCCCCGGTCCGGCTCGGGGCCGTCCTCGGCCTCCGGCGGCACGGTGGCCTGGAGGCGGGTGGCTGCGGTGGCGGCTTCCTCGCGGGCAACGTCGTCGGCGTGGCACGGGCCGCACACGGACTTGTCCCCTGCCCGCACGGCGGTCCGGTGCACGGTGATCTCCTCCCAGCGTTCGTCGGTGAACTTCCGCCCGCACCGCTTGCACACCGGGCGCTCCGCCTCCCGCTGCGCGGCCCGGCGCCGCTTGTCCTCCGCGTCGGCGCGGGCCTCCTGGTCGCGGTAGAGGGCGTGACCTTCGGGGTTGTCGAGCGCGGCCGTCAGCGTCTGCTCACCGGTGCGTCCCAGCCGCCGCCACACCGCCGCGTCCGCGCCGTGCTCCTGGAGCTGCTCCAGGGTGGTGACGACGACGGGCACCGCCTGGCGGTAGTCCCGGGCGGTGACCGCCTTCGGGTAGAGGGTGTCGTACCGGCGCGGTGCCCAGTAGCGGCGGCCGGCCTCCTCCAGCACGGCGACCGTGTTGGCGACCTTCGCGGTCGTGGTGTCCGCGAACACGAATGCGAGGGGCACCAGGCCCTCCCGGCCGGTCGGCGGGTAGACCCGCCGCCACAGCCGCTGCTCGTGGTCGACGTGCTCGATCGCGTCCGGCCGCGAGCGGGCCAGGTCCACGGTGTGCTTGTCCGCGTCCCTCGGGAGCAGCCGGCCCCACTCCCAGTACCGGCGCAGCTTGGCGACCAGGTCGTGCGCGTCCTCGGAGCGGCGGTCGATCTCCAGCAGCAGCACCGGCACCCCGGCCTCCGGCGCCCGCACCACAAGGTCCGCCCGCTGCACGAAGCCGCTGCCGAGCCGGTGCCCGATCTCGGTCTGGAAGCCGAGCCGGTGGCCGATCCCGGCGCGGTGGAGTTCGGCGGCCGTCGAGGTGACCGCTGCTGCGTGGTCGTCGTAGCCGGTGCCGAGCAGTTCTCCGGTGTCCGGGTCGTACTTCTCTTCGCGCAGTGCCGAGACCCGTATGCCCTTCGGCTCCAGCAGCTGCTTCGCCTCGCCGTGTCCGCGCTTGGTGAGCACCCACACCTGCCGCTGGTCCTCCCGTACCAACTCGATCCTCACCAGGTGGTGGTCCTCCAGATCCAGGAGGTTGTCCCGTACGAGCTTGTCGTGCTGGTTGCCCGGACGGGTCAGCTTCCACAGCTGGTCGGGCGTAGCCCTCTGGAAGATCCCCAGTGCTTGCAGGAGCTCCCGGCGTCGAGGTCCGGTCGAAGTCCTCCTGTGCTTGGGGCGCCTTGCTACATCTGCATGAGGGTTGTCAGACCTGCGACGCCCCCCTGTCCGCCGCGCCTGACCTGCGAAAACACCCGGCTTCTGGCGACGGGGCGCGGAGGGGGTGATGGAGGGGTCCACGGAGGGGGCCTCTCCGGACGGATCAAGGTGCTGCTCGGGGTCGTCTGCGGACACAGGATGCTCCTGAAGGTGGGGCGGGCCTATCTCGCCATTCACCTTGTACAGGTGCGGTTTTCGGCTTCCGTGTGACACCGACCTTCGGAAAACCCCTCCGTCGTGACCGCATCGTGATCAACCCGGAGGAGGGAGATTCCTCCCCCGCCAGCGGCCGGTCTGTCCACAGGGCCGCGGTTCGAGGGTGTCTTCGAGGCCGCCGCGAACAGCGGGGCGGCCCGCAGATGAGGAGCTGTCATGCCCAAGAACACCGTCACCGCGCCGCTCGCCCCGATGAAGCCGGACGACGTCGCCACCGCCTTCGCCTACATCCGGTCGATGCAGGCCGGGGACATCGACACCGCCGGCGCGGTCGCCAACGACACGGGCCCGGAGATCCGCCGACTGCTCCGGAACGTCGCCGCGCGCATCTTCGTCCCCATTACTGCCGTGGACGACCACGATGGGGAACCGTGCGCGCACTCCTTCCTGGCAGCGGCGCTCGGGCGGCTGCTGCTGGATGTCCTGTGCCACGGCGACGGCGCCTGCCTCGCCTTCCCGCCCGGCATCGCCCAGACCATCATCCGCTTCACCGAAATCATCCTCACCGAGGACCACGGCGACGTCGCCGACGTCCTGCGCCAGCTGGAGGCCGCGGGAATGAAGCCGGCGATGGAGGCGCACCCGGCGCGCCGCACCACCGCGTAGCCGCGCATCCGGGACGGCGGTGGTGCGGTTCGGCGCGCATCGGGTGCGCACCACCGCCGGACGACGCACCGCACCGTGCGCACCAGGTGCGGTGACTGCATTGGTGGTGCGCGCACCGGCGCACCGCACCATCCATCGCGGTGCGCGCCACCGGCCCCACCGCACCGCGCCGGGCGCGCGCCACGGCTGGGCGGGCTCCTATATCACGCACCCCCTTGCCCTCGACCTGATCGTCAGTCCAGACCAGCGTTGACAAGGGAAAACGTCCGGGTAGCGAGCCTGGTCTAGGAAGGACGCGCGCTCGCCGAAACCTGGTCAAGGGGTGGGGCGGCGGTGCGCGCGCCGGTGCGGTGCGGGACGTCAGGTGCGGCGCACCGGGTACGCGCGTGCGTGCCGGACATCGTCGGATGGTGCGCACCGGGTGCGGTGGCGGACATCGTGGTGCGCACCGGAGTGGGGTCCATCGTCATCCGGTGCGCACCACGATGGCGTCCACTCGGTGGAGCCCATCGGGTGGAGCCCATCGGGTGGAGCCCATCGGATGGAGTCCACTGAGTGGAGCCCACTCGATGTCGTGCATCGCCAATGGATGCAGAACATCGTCGTATCCACTCGGTGGACGATGTCCGGCATCGTCACCACAGCCAGGCGTTGGAGTGCCACACCCGGGACAGGGCGCGGGTATCCCGGCGCGCGGCCGCGTTGCCGATTCGGCTCTGCCGGGAGCGGGGCCGGCGCGAGTTCCCCGCGGCGAGGCGGCGCTTGGCGGCGTCCTGGAGCCGCCGGCGCTGCTTGCGCAGCTCCTTCTTCTTGTCCGTCTTCGACTTCGGCGCCCGGGGCCGCTTCCAGATCGGCTGCCACCCCACGGGCGCATCGGCCTCGGGCTCCTGGTCCTCATCGAGCGCGGCGGCCATCTCCGCGCGGGCGGCACGGGCGCGGGCGAGGGCCTCTTCGGCGTTGGGCTGTTCTTCCGGGGTGCTCACGCGACTCCTCCTGAACTCCGGCCCGGCGTGTGCTGTACGCCGGGCTGCTGGGTGTGCGGCGGCGGGGCCGCCGCCGGGGCGGGCTGCGGACGCAGGCCGTGGGCGGCCTCGCGCGCCCGCCTGCTGTCCTGGAGCGTGGCGGCCACCTTCGCGGCGGCGGCTTCGAGGGTCTGGCGGGTCTGCTCCACCGCGTCGACGTCGATGCCGGTCTCCGGCTCCAGGAGGCGGCCGTCCTTCCGCCCGGCGCGGAACGACCGCGGATGCGACGACCTCGAGGCGGCGGGCACCGCGACGGCGTACGGGTGGGGGCGGGAGCCCAGGCGCTCCGCACGGCGCGCAGCGCGGACCCGGGCGGCCAGGGCGCCGGCGGCGAGACGGGCCCGCTCGTACGGGGGCGCGGACCGCTTGCGGGTCAGCGGGCGCAGCACGGCCTGGTCCTCGGTGTCACGCGGGTACAGGGCGCGCAGGTCGGCGGTCATCATCCGGCCCCGGCCGACGGGGCGGGTGTAGTCGTCGACGACCGCTTGCACGATCTGTTCGTCCAAGCCCGGCTCGTGGGGTCGGCCGCGCAGGACATAGGAGAGGTGGCGGCGTGCTTCGGCGAGCAGGTGCTGGCGCTTGAACGCGCCGCGCATCACGTACACCACGGCGACGACGTCGACAGCGGCCAGGGCGACATCGACCACCGGCCGGACCCGCGCCCACACCGCCGCGGCCGCTGCCCGCGCCCGCTGTGCCAGCCGGTCGATGACGTCGGCACCGTAGGCCCGGATCGCTGAGTCACGCCATCGCTCGCGCAGCTCGGTCAGCGACAGCAGCTCCGTGCGCTTCGGCGGGCGCGTCCGGTCGGCGGCCCGGCAGCCCAGCGCGTAGGCGGCCCGCTCCCCCGGCGGGTGCCCCTGCTTCTTCTCGTAGTTGGCGGTGAGGACGGACAGCGCGTCCTCGATCTGCTGACGGCGGGTCGACTGCCAGTCGATGAGCCGCTGGTCGATGCCCGCCAGCTCCATGACGGGCCTGCGGCCGGGTGTCACCTCGCGCGGCTCCCACGCCCACCCGAGCCGGGCGGACACCTCCTCCATGAAGTACAGGGTGTAGAGGGTGTCGGCCGCGACGATGTGGGCCAGCATCGAATCCGCCGACAAGTTGCCCCACGTCCCCTTGTCGTCCGGCCGCCGGACACGGATCGAGACCAGCGCATGATCGTGGAAGGGGCTTCGACTCCGTGGCTCTGGACTCGTAGTGCCGGAAGACCGCGACGATCAGCCCGCCCTTGACCCGGGCGCGGTGCTTGCCGCCGCCTTCCAGCGGATCTGTGCGACCGCATCCTCCAGCCACTCCAGCGTCTTGTCCCGGGCTATGTCCTGGCAC
The DNA here is from genome assembly GCF_042737375.1 of Streptomyces sp. NPDC060000. NCBI lineage: Bacteria > Bacillati > Actinomycetota > Actinomycetes > Kitasatosporales > Streptomycetaceae > Streptomyces > Streptomyces sp. NPDC060000. Next base: position 9,877 of record NZ_JBHWUU010000100.1, on the reverse strand, counting down.
AGCTCCAGCACCAGGCGGGTCTCGTAGTCACCCAGCGCCCATGCGATGTGTGCCGTCGGCGGGGGCCGGAACACCAGGTGCATGCCGAGCCAGGGGATGCGCTCCTTGGCCTTGTCGGTCTTGGGTGAGCGGTTGTGCTCGATGGGCCTGCCCAGCACGGTCGCCCGCCTCGCCTGCGCCGGGCTCTTGCCCTCCGCCAGGCGCTCGCGCTCGATCCGGTCGGCGTCCGGGTGCCGGCCTTCCCCCAGGAGCAGTTCGGCCTGCCGCTCCGTCACCACGTCCCCGGCCTTGAGGCCGACCGCGGCCAGGCCCCGACCCTTCCACACACCGGGCGGGACACCGGCTTCGTCCTGGGCGGCGCGCAGCGACGTGCCCGCAGCACGGTGGCCGTCTCCGACCATCACGCCGCGGAAGAGATAGCGCCCGTCTCCCGGACGGATCTTCGTTTGGCTGATCATCGGCCCATGGAACCCTGGCGCTGACGTGCGAAAAAGCGCGATCCGGGGTCCTTCCCGCCGGGCGGGAGGCCATCACCAAGTCTTCACCGTGGCGCCCGCCAGGCGGGCCGTCCGATCAGCCCCCCGTCTCGCGGGCTCCGGGGCGGCCGGGCGTTCCTGCTGTGGCGTTTCTCCAGGTGAACTCCTGCACCCGCCCGGGTGACACGGCCTCCTCCGCCTTCCCTGCTCCAGGGGTCGGGCCGTTACAACCCAGGGGTGATCAAGAACCTGCCCCGCATCGCCGCCGTGCTCGCCCTCGCGGTGCTATCCCTCACGACCCCGGCCTCCGCTGCCACGGCCCCGCTCTCACTTCCAGGCGGCCCGGCCACCCTGGCTCCGGCGCCTGCCGCCGCTAAGGATGTGCCCCTGTTCCAGGCCCTGGAGTGGATCGGCGAGGCTCCCGAGAGTCGCGACGGCTACAACCGGGACCTGTTCAGGCACTGGAACAAGGGCCTGAACAGCACCGACGGATGCGACACCCGCAAGGAGGTCATCCTGTCCGAGGCCAAGCTCGCCCCGGAGACCGGAGCGCGGTGCGCGCTGACGGGCGGGCGCTGGTTCTCGGAGTACGACCAGGTGTGGGTTACCGCAGCGTCCTCGCTCGACGTCGACCACATGGTCCCCCTGGCCGAAGCCTGGGACTCCGGGGCGTCGGCGTGGACGGCCGCCCGGCGCGAGGCGTACGCCAACGACCAGGGGGCACCGGCCTCGCTGATCGCGGTCTCGGGCAGCTCCAACCGCTCCAAGAGCGACAAGGACCCCGCCGACTGGCTGCCGGTCGAGGCCTTCCGCTGCGAGTACGCGAGCGCCTGGGTGGCTACGAAGCTGCGCTGGGAGCTGCCCGCGGACCCGGCCGAACGCGACGCTCTCACCCGTCTCGCGGAGGCCTGCCCGGACGCCACCGTCACCTACGAGCAGGTACCGCAGTGAACACGGCCGGCGCGTAGCAGCAGGCGGCGCGCCCGCCCCTGGAGAGGGAAGGCGCGCCGCCTGGGCGCGTGGCCCGCCCGCCGGGGGCACCGGGCGACGCTTCCGGCAGGAGGTTGGGGGGTCAGTGGTGGCCGCCGCGGCGGTGGCCCCAGGACTCGTCGTCGACGAAGCGGCCGTGGTCGTTGCGCAGGGTGGCGGTGTCGTAGTCGTTGTTCCACACGTAGGCGCGGCGGTCCTGGTAGAGGTCGCTGCGGGTGTCGCGCCCCTCACCGGTGTGGACGCGGACCGTGGCGCGGCCGGCCAGCCGGTAGTGCTCGAAGGTGTAGGTGTGACCGGACGCGTCCGCCAGGGTCCAGCCGTCGAGGTTGACCGTGCTGCGGGTGGTGTTGGTGAGTTCCACCCACTCCTTGTTCAGCGAGCGGTTGGAGCGGTCGTCGCGTCCCGGGGAGTCGTACTGGACGGCCGAGATCTCCACCTTCGCGCGGCTCGGGCGGGCGTGGTCTGCCGCGGTCGCCGGCAGCGTCGCCACGGAGACCAGAGCGCCGGCCGCGAGTGCGGCGGCGGCCAGGCGGCGGGCGGTGACAGAAGCGGAAACGGACAAGAGGTCCCCCTGATGGTGCGGGCACCCCTCTCTCAGGCGGCCTTCGCGGCCGACGCGGGAGTGGGTGCGGTGTGCGGTTGGCGGCCGGGCTGGCCGCACACACACTCTGGCCGCGCCGTGAGGGAGTTGGGGTGGAAACATGGACTGTGTTACCTGTTGCCCGTATTTCCGTGACTGTCGTCTGCATCGTCCATGTATGTTGCCGTGCACGATGTTGACGGCGCGGCACGTCCTGGGGCCCTTATAGGAGTTGGCCAGACTGCGGTGCTGCCACACCACATCACCCCGGAGCCGGCCCGCACCGTCACCCGAAAGTGAGTAACAACCCCACGCCGCGAGAGTCTCAAGGCGGCCGACCCCAATGTGCAGGGTCCGCGGGGCCCGTGACTGTGGAAGAAGAGCTCGCGTGCCACCTGGCCTGCCGGGACCCAAGCGACAGGGCTGGCCGAAAGCCGCGCGCCTCCCGGCGTGTAGGGCCGTTCAGGTTCCGGCTGAGGAGCGGCCGGCAGGCGGCTGGGCGCGGGAGCCGCCGTGGTGGGTGATGCCGTAGTCGCGGGCGAAGCGGTTCGCCTCGAGTGCGGAGCCAGACATCTTGTGCAGCCAGAACGCGTACGCCACGGACGCCATCTGTTCCGATGAGAGGTACAGCACGTGCCGGTTCACCGCGGTGTCGCGCCGGGCGTTGCGTACCCGCTCGGCCAGCCCGTCGGCCAGCGGCACCCGAAGCCGGTCGGCGAGGGCTGCGAAGAGGCGCAGCGCCGTCATCTGCGACGCGATCAGCTCCACCCGCTCGAGGCCGGGCCCTGGAGCGCCTACCGCGGGCCGGGGACGGAAGCGGCGGTAGAGGAGGAGGTCGTGGCCGGGCGCGGTGAGGCGGGCCGCCCACCGAACGGCCCGGCCCTCCCACGCCGACAACGCGGCGCGGTCTTCCCGGTCCGCGAGCTCTGTCAGGCCGCGTTCGGCGAGATTGATGACGCGCTGCTTGACCGGGCGGAGGTCCCAGTCCAGTGCCCAGCCGTGGCCGGCAGCCTGCTGCCGATCGGCCACCGCCTCCAGCGCTGTGACGGCGCTTTCCTCGTACGTCATCCGCATCCCCGGGCGGTAAGTCCGTCTGTCGGCTGGCCCGGCCCCTCAGCAGTGCAACAGGCGATGAAGCACTCAGGTCACGCTTTCGTTGTCCGTGGGCCGCCTCCGTGCCGGTGGAGGTCCTGCTTTGCCGGAACCAGCACAAGGGCTTGAGGTGTTCAGCGCTTCGCGGTGCCCATCTGCTCGGGGATCGGCTGCAGGTATCCGCGTTCGACGGACTCGGTGTCTGGGCAGTCGCGGGGGCCGGGCGCGGGGTGGCTGGGCTGTCGGTGCCAGGTGTGTGGACGGTCGGCTGCGGCGAGCAGGCTGGTGATGCGGCGGGCGAATTCGATTCCGGGGAGGGGGAGCTCCGTGTCGGGCTCGCGGAGGTAGCCGGCGGTGACGGCCATCGGGATGTAGGCCATGAGTTTGCCGACCGCGGCGGGCCGGGAGCGGACGGTCTGTTTGGCGAGGTGGCGCAGGATGCGCATGAAGTGGGTGGTGGAGGCGCTGGTGATCCGGTGGTCTGCCGGGTGCCAGCTGCTGGCGTCGTCGCGGGCCGGGGCTTCGGGTGGGGGCTGGACTTCGTCGGTTTGCCGGTGCCACCAGTCGGCGGTGTCCCGCTCCCCCAGTGCCAGGTGGTGCAGGTAGAGGCAGTATGCGGCGGCGGCCTGTCCGGCGCCTGCGGCGTACTGCCACCAAAAGCGTGCTCCCTCGTCGGTGTCGGTCAGCTGGAGAACGCAGGCGAGGACCAGGGCGCTGCGGGGTTCGGGGACTTGGTCGGTGACGAACTTGGCGACGGTGGTGGGCGGGGTGTGCTGGATGAGGGTTTCGCACAGGGCGCGCAGGTCCTGGGCCGCCGCGTTGTGGTTGCCGCTGGGAGCGGGCTTGTTGGTGGGGCGGGTGTCCGCAGCGGGCTGGGTGGGGTAGGGGACGATGTCGCGGGGCACGGTGCGCTCGCGGACGAGCAGGGCTCTGGAGAGGAGCTCTTCGATGCCGGTCACGGGGTGTTCCCTTCGGTGGTAGGTGGCGGGCACAGGACGCTCTCCAGGAAGCGGCTGGCGTGGCGTTCGGCGGAGCGCACGGCGGCCAGTGAGGCGCCCAGGAGGGCGGAGACGGTCTCGGGGGTGAAGCCGCACAGCTGGCGCAGCACCATGACGTCGAGCTGGCTGGGGGGAAGGCGGCTCATGGCCGTGAACAGCTCGAGGCTCTCTGCGACCTGGTTGATGCGGTCGGCCGGGTCGGTGAGGGCTCGCAGGGCGACGGTGTCGAAGGCGGCGACGCCCAGTTCGGGGCGGCCGTCCCGGTGTGGCGTGCGGGCCATGACCGTGGTGCGCAGGACGTTCCAGGCGAAGCGGCGGGTGTCGTGGCTGGCGAGGGCGTCGTTCCAGGTCAGCCACAGGATGTCGAAGGTGTCGGACACGGCGGTGTCGCGCTGGGCGTCGTCGAGGAAGGTCTGGGCGAAGAGCGTGTAGTCGTTCTCCGCCAGTTCGCGGAAGGCGCGGTGTTCCAGGGGCGGGGCGGTGTGGGTGGTCGTCAGGATGGGGGTTCGGTCGGTGCAGTTGTCGACCCACTCGCTGCTTTTGTGGGCCTCGAACGCCGCCTGGCGCCACAGCCGGTACAGAGGCCAGTTCGGCATGTCGAGCTCGACGGCCAGCAGGCAGACGATCTCCCAGCGGGGGTAGAGGCCGACGCCACGCAGCAGTTCGGAAATCTTCGACTTGGCGAACCTGACCCGTGCGCTGAGTTCGGTCAGGGTCAGTCCGCTGGCCAGGTAGGTGCCGCGCATCGGGTCCAGCCAGGCGCGGTGGGCGCTACCGACGTTCTCGATGATCGGTCCCAGCTTGCGGCCGGGCCGTGCGGTCGTGGGTCTGCCGGGTGGAACCGGCGGTTCGGTGGGCGTCGTCACGGGGCGTCGTCCTCCTTGTCCGTGGCCGCGTTCGGCTGGTCGCCGGTGCCGTGGGCGGTGTGGGGACGGGGGATGTGGAGGATCTGCTGCACCGTCAAGCCAAGGGCCGGGGCAAGCGCGGCTACCGCAGCCGTCTGACCGGCGGCAACCAGCACCACGCTCCAGGCGAACACCGTTGCCGTGACCGTGATGACCACTATCTGTCGGGGCTTCATACACAACGCCTTCTGTCGATGGGATGTCGGCCCTACGAGAGGCGGCGGCCCATCCGGAGAGGCCGCCAGCCACCCCGGGCAGGCGGGTGCCAAGCCGCCGCACCCGGGGAGGTCAACCAGCATGGCCAGTCAGCGAGTTACTACGCCACGTGATCGAGGAATCACGGAACAATGACGATCAACGCCGCCCCGGGAAGATGCCTAGAGGGGACATCGGTGACCAAGAAGGCAAGGAGGCGCGCTCGCGGGTGGAAGTTCCCAGTTCTCCTTGCAATTGCACGCCGAAGCGACGTCAATAGAACAAGACGCCGTTGGTGTCGGCCTTCCATCCGGAAGGGCCCGCCCCCGTGCCAGAAAAATAGGGGGAAGCGGGCATCGCCTCTCGCCTGGCCAGTCGTAGAGGCCAGGCGAGAGCGCGACGGTCCCCTGCGGGACACGACGACCGTAGACCACACCACTGACACTTACCGGCCCGTAGTTCACCGGCTGTCCGTCCGGGGCGCAGGGCGCCGTGCTGCCGGGCACCGGCCAGTGCGAGAACCTGGGGAACCGGGCCGCCCGCCGACACCCGACTCGAGCCCGCGCCGGGAAGTGGCCCGCTCAAAGCGTATGACGGGGCGCGTGCATGCGCCCAAAGGGCACTGACTGTCAGCGGCGCCGTTTGTTGCGGGTGGATCCGGCGGGGCCGGCTGAGGCCAAGTACTCGCAGATGTGCCGCGCGGTTTCCGGGCGGCAGCGGGACGGTGCATCCGATGGCGCGCAAGGGGAGCTGAGCTGCGGACGTCAGGGTGCTGGCGATGGCTTCGATGATCGCTGCAGTGGCGTTACCGCGGCGTCGCTACCTGCTGGGGCGCTTCGGTACCTGTTTCGGCGAGCCATGCTCCGTTGTCCTTATGGGGGGAGGGCGTTATGGGTGCGCCGGTGGAAGGTGAGCAGGGCCAGCAGGGCGCTGGCGGTGAACCAGAGAGCCTGTAGGGCGAGGTAGGCGGGGGTGTGGCCACACTGCCGCAAGACGACCAGCGTCCGGGGTATCGGGCAGCGAGCCGCCGGTTCGTCATCCGATCGGGTTGTCCAAGCGATTCGGCGGGAGCAACCTGCTGGTGTCTCTCCTACGCTTTGGGCGAGCCGGTGCGCGAAGACCCGGTGGCTCCGCCCGTCGCTCCCGGCGTGACGGTGGGGAGCAGCAGAGGGTGTGGGGCGCCCGCTTCGTTATCCGAGCGATGGATCCAGTGCGCGAATTCATGCGACCGTCTGCTGGCCGGGCAGCGATGAGGGACGTCAGCATGCCGCATTCAGCACGCCGCTCGATGGGTCACCGCCGAAGGCTGTACACGGGTGAGGCCTCCGGGGCCGCAGCACTCGGAGTGAGCCGGGACGTGCATGGCATCGGGTTGGACGACTGCACCCCTGCACAGCGCCGCCTTCGCTTCCTGCTTGCGTTGGGTGTCTTCAACCAGGGTCATTTGCAAGCGAGTCCTGGGGACTGGGCGGTGGCTGGGATCACTTCCTACGACATGGTTCTGTCCCCGCGTTTCGATCATCTGGTCATCGTCTGCCGCACCCCCTACAACGCGGTGTGCTGGCTAGTCCCTGACGGGAGGGCAGTGAGCCGAATCCCTGGTCTCCGCATGTGTGAGCAGATCGGTGGCACCTATTTGCTGCGTCATCTGGCCTGCGGGGCCAGCATGTCGGTAACGGCGCAGACCAGTACACGCCCGGATGCCTCTGACCTGTATGGCCACGGGCGTAGTGGCCTGTGGTCCACCCACACGACGATGACAGATTCGGAGTGGGACGTGCTTGAGTCGCTGCCGCCGACGACACCCACCGCGGAGGTCCTGCTAGCAGGACTTTTGGTGCGTCTGTGTCTGAAGGACCCGGCTGCCGGATGGGCGGTCGGACAGTTCTCCGAGGACCCGCTGGGGCGACTGGAGCGGGGCGTCCCTCGCCATGCGTTTCGTCGGCTGTGGGGAGCGGGAGACCGCTGGGAGTTGGAGTGGTGTCCGTACCCCGTCCCCGACGACTTGGTCCAGGCGCTCGTGGATCCCTTCGCGGGGATCCCGGGGGCGCACTCGACTTCAGTCCGGAGAGGGTGGGACATCCGACTCGAGAATTCTCTGCTCGCGTTGCGTCCAACTGCCGGATAACGGCGTGCATGGTCGGCGGTGTTGCTTGCCAATCATCAGGCGGTGAGTAAGGTAACCGCATGACCGCACCGTACAGTCCCGACGACCGGGAAAAGGTAGTAGCTAAGCTGCCTGCCGCGCTACGGCAGGAACTCAAGGTCCGCGCAGCCGAGTTGGGCGTGGACATCAAGGACGCCGTCACCGAGGGCGTCCAGGCCTGGCAGGCGGATGACTCATCCCACGCGCAGGTCGACACCTCAGGCGGCGCCTCATTCGCCACCTACCTTCCCACCGGGCTGTACGGCCAGTTCAAGGAAGTCTGCAAGGGCCGCGATATCGCCTTCAATCAAGGCCTTGCTCAGGCAATCCGTCTGTGGCTCGACAGTCACCCCTCGCCCCGCCGCATCCCCCGCACTACCGGCGCCCGCCGTCTGATCTTCGGCAATCAGAAGGGCGGCGTCGGTAAGACCGCCACGTCCGCCGGCGTCGCCGAAGCGCTCGCCGAAGCCGGACAACGCGTCCTGCTCATCGACTTCGATCCCCAGTGCCACCTGACGAAGCAGCTCGGCTACCCGATGCTCGACATCGGTGACCCGAGCCTGGCCAAGCACATGCTGGGCGAGAGCAAGGGCAAGCTGCGGGACCTGCTCGTGCCGATAGAGGAAGGAAGCTTCGGCGGCCGCCTGTTCCTGCTGCCTGGCTGCAAGGACGCCTTCCTGCTGGACGCCAAGCTGGCCACCACCCGGCACGTGCGGATCAAGGAGATCGCTCTGGAGAAGGCGCTGGAACCCCTGGAGCACGAGTTCGACTACATCGTCATCGACTGCCCGCCCAGCCTGGGCTACTCCATGGATACCGCCCTGTACTACGGCCGTACCCGCGACGGCGAGGAGCCCGAGACCTCCGGCGTCGTGATCCCCGTCCTGGCCGAGGACTCCTCTGCGGACGCCTACGACATGCTCTTTGATCAGATCGAAGACCTGACGTCCGACCTCGACATCGAGATCAGCAAGCTTGGATTCATCGTCAACATGTATGACAGCCGCAAGGGCTACATCGCGACCTCCTCCCTCGACAGCTGGAAGGCGATCGGAGACCCGCCGGTTCTAGGTGTCATCCCCGAACGCAAGGAGCAGCGTGAGGCGGCCCGCCTCAAGCAGCCGCTGCTGACCTCCGCGCCCGACTGTGAGCAGTCCGAAGTCATGCGCACGATCGCTCTGGCGGTGAACGGATGAAGGCCGCCGACCGGCTTGGCACCGGGTCCTCCTTCGGGAAGGTGCCGCGTGGCCGCAGCGACCGAGGTCGGGCGAAAGCCATCACTCAGGGCGACATCCCGGCCTACGAACTCGTGCGCCTGCAACTGAGCGACGTCTCCCCCACACCGCTCAACCCCCGCCGCAACTTCGGCACTCCGGAAGAGTTGACCCGCTTCGGCGAAGAACTTCGTGCTGCACAGCTCGCCGCGTGCGTGGCCGTTTCCCGCGACGTCTACCTGAACCTGTGGCCCGATCACGCTGACCACATCGGCGACGTCAAGCACGTCCTCGTCAACGGAGAGCGCCGTTACCGCGGTGCCTGCCAGGTCGGTCTGGACGCGCTGGACTTCGTCGTGCGGGATGAACTGGCTGCCTCTCGCGAGACGTTCATCAACCATCTCCTCAAGGAGAACCTGGACCGCGCGGACTTCGACATCATCGAGCGGGCTCGCGGCATCAGCGAGCTCGTAGCAGTGTGCGCGGAGGAGTCGGAGCGCGGAGCCCGTGCCCGCGCTGCGGAGCACTTGGGCAAGGACCGGTCTTGGATCACACATCAGCTGTCGCTGCTGGACCTGCCCGAGGCCATTCAGGCGATGCTCAGCTCCGGCGATCTCCCAGAACGGGATGGACGCCTCCTGGTCCGGCAGCTCAAGGAGAACCCCGGGCTCACAGAGGCGGACCTCCTGCAGTTCCTCAAGGACCAGAAGGCAGCACGCTCTGCCGAGAAGGAAGCCGAGCGCGCCTTGCTGGCTGCGGCCCGTAGCCAGACGCAGAACCCTGCCGAGCCGGCGGAAGCGGGTGCCGCTGATGCCTCCAGTGGCGCACGAGCACAACTGGGCAGCGGCGCATCAACCGCACCGGCCTCCTCTGTGGCCAACGGTGCGGGCGACAAAGCGCCCCATCCGGCTGCACCCCGTACGGATGCCGTTGCCAAGTCTCAGCCGGCCAAGGGCACGGACCAGCAGTCGACTGTCCTGCCGGCGCAGAACGCGGAACGGCCACCCGCCGTCCAGTCCGAGCCCGCCGTGATCGAGATCAGGGGTATCGAGCAGGTCGCTGACGCTCTGGCAGACCACCTGTCCGCGGAAGACCTGACGGCGCTGACCGAACTCTTGCTGGAACGGCTGTCCAGTACCAAGGTTCAGGTCTAGGCCCAGAAAGCCGTGCGCGGCAGAGGGGCGGATGTTGTACGCGTACAACAAAAGCCCCCCGGCGCATAAAAAAAAAAACAAGCCCCCGAAACCAAATAAGATATGGTGTTGGGAGGATGGGTTGTTT